>JAEEUS010000057.1 GCA_016290615.1 Lachnospiraceae bacterium
AAGAGCAAGGAAATGCGCGGATGAAAAAAGCCACAAAAGCAGTGTGAGCGCAAACAGCATTGAGATCAATCTTTTCATCTGATATCTATTCCTTCTCACTGCATGCCTTGCATATACCGTAGAAAACAGTCCTTCTCGGATCGAGGCTGAAACCGTGTTCACTGTAGAGATGTCCTCCGATAGAGGCCAGTTCGTCGCAGTGCATATGTATCAGTGTTCCGCAGCTCTCGCATTTGCAATGGAAGCAGACTCCGTCCTTTACATGGCCGGTTTTGCCTATGTATTCAAAGCACGCAGGTGAACCTGCATCGAATGTGTACTTGTTTATCACGCCTTCATCCACGAGTCGCTCGAGCTGTCTGTAAACGGTAGACTGACCCATCGGATTGGCTCCGCTCCTGAAATGCTCGCAGACATCCGCAGCCGTGATATGATCACCGCCTACAGATTCCAGATAGTCAAGTATGTATTCTCTTTGCTTTGTATTGTACTTAGATCTTTCTCCCATAACAGCCTCCGACAAAAAATGGACCGTGCCAAATTGAGAACCATTCTCAATTATAGTTACGATCCATAACAAAGTCAATATGAAAATGAAAATCATTTTCGTTTTAACAGTTGCCTGTATAAACGTATTTAAGCCGCTCTCTTGCGACTTCTGCCAGCCTGTATACTTTAGAGACATCGGTAGCGTCTCTGTCAGTCATGTGAAAACAAGGAAAGAATCTGGATATGTGGAGAGGTATGTTCTCGCCTATGGTATTGCCGTTTTCATCCTTGAGTCCGGCTATCCATTCACTTATCTGTCTCATCTCATACTCTGAGTCATTCTCTCCTGGTATTATGAGTGTCGTAAGCTCCACATGGCATCTTTTTACGGCAGATTCTATCAGATCCATTACCATCTGAAGATCTCCGCCAAGGATATCTTTGTAATAATGATCACTGAATCCCTTAAGATCAATGTTCATGGCATCAATGTATGGAGCCAGTTTGTCATACACTTCCTTTGTTGCCGTGCCGTTTGTCACCAGTACATTCACTAGTCCCATTTCATGTGTAAGCTTTGCAGTATCAAGAACATACTCATAACCGATTAACGGTTCATTATATGTAAAGGCTACACCTATGTTACCTCTGCTTGTACACTCTTTTGCTATATCCGCAAGTTCCTTTGGCGAAAGAGTCTCTGCCTGCTTGGGCCAATTTTCCACCTGATCTGCCCAGGATATCTCGCTGTTTTGACAAAACGGGCATCGAAGATTGCAGCCAAAACTCCCGACAGAGAGTATCCTAGATCCCGGATGAAACCGGTTAAGAGGTTTTTTCTCTATAGGGTCGAGCGCAAGCGAAGTTATCTTGGCATAGTTTATCGGATATACTTCTCCGTCTTTCGCACTCCTTGCCCTGCAAAATCCAAGTGCGCCGTCATTTATGTTGCAATGTCTGAAACATACGTTACATACTGCCATATGCCGCTCCGTAGATTAATAGTGACGCGTTACTTCAAATCTCTGCAGGCTGTAGTCCTCGTTATCAAGGATACCTGCCTTCTGCTTTGCTATCGATATCTGCTGATCGACAGTGTCCACCCCGTCAAGATCAGGTAATAGCAGTCCTCTTTTGTATCTGTTGCTCACTATAACGCCGTAACGCTTTACATCGAGCTGATCCTTTGATTCTATATCCTCGGGTTCACCTAAGATATCAACATTTATCTCAAGCCAGTCAAGCTCGTCTTTTCTGATGGGATCAAATCTGGGATCTCTTGTGGAAGCGCTTATCGCATTATCTATGATCTCCTTGGCGATACAGTCCTTTGTCGCAAGTATCGTTCCTATGCATCCTCTGAGTCTTCCGTGTTCATGGATCGAAACGAATGCCCCGGCCTGATTCTCTAGAAGTTCCTTTGGAAGATCATCTGGTATGTCAGGTATAATCCCTTCTGATATGTATTTCTCAATAGTGTTTCGAGCAAGTCTTACATATATATCGCTGGCGTTTTTCTGTTCCTCAAGTTTCTTTTCCTGCTTTTCAAGATGTTTTTCAAGGAAGTGCCTGTTAACATCTTCTCCTTTTGTATAGAAACTGCACAGTCCGTATCCCACACCTGTCACATCCTGATGCGAATATACATGAGCATCCACTTTGAGTCCGTCAAGAACTCCTGCCATTATCACAAATGAGCGATGTCCGCATTCTGCTGCCTTTTCACAAAAGCTCTCGTCAAAATCAAACAGTTCATCAAATGCAGCCCTCCCGCATACATCCATTATCCGCTCATCATACTTTGGGCCTTCGGCTGCAAAGCCGTAAGGTCCGTGTGGCTGAAGCTTGTGTGAAAGATCTCCGCTTGCAATAAATACAGCTTTTCTTCCCAGACGCTCTACCGCCTGTTTTATCATCTGTCCGAATCTGTAATGATCCGTAAGAGGAAGTCCCGACAGACCTAGTCTTACGATCTTTCCTTTTTGATATTTCTTCCTTATAAAATAGAGAGGGACCATTGTTCCGTGATCGAGTCTCTTATCCTTCTCGCCAAGAGTACCTGCATCAAAAGCATTCTTATCAGCTATTCTTGCTATCTCATCAACCAGATCGGTGTCATATTCCTCATTAAAGCTCACCTGGCTAGCACGGAAACTTCCAAAATCTCCTGCTGCCTTTTTTCCGGGAGAGATATGAAAATAATCGGCATACATGATAGAGTGAGGACTTGATATTATGATAGTTTCGGGTTCGATCATTGCGATCTCCTCCGCGATACGCTCATACGAATCTATCGTAGTCCTTACCTGTTCTTCAGATCCTCCTCCGACTTCGGGAACAATGAGCGGAGGATGCGGTACCATAAATGCAGCAATTATAGACATAGTTTACCTCCTCTATCTGTTTAGAATCGCGCTTGCAAGAGAAACTCCCGTATCAACATAAGGGATGAACATTGCCTGAAAGGCATGATATATATCAGGCTTACCCGGCCATACCGTGTCGATCACGCTGTTTTTCTCATCAAGCTGATGAAACCAGGATCCGTATCTGTGATCCATTACACTCTGATCCAGATATTCAAGATATTCGCTGTAGTCATTTGCATATCTTTCATCTTTTGTAATGCGATACAGTACAGATGAAGTGTTTATAGCTTCCGCTAGTGTCCAGTGCATCCTGTCATGTATCAAGGGATTTCCTTCAAAATCCGTGGTATATACAAATCCTTTTGCGCCGTCCACGTTCCATGCATCAATTCGAGCCCTGTCATAAAGAGCCTTTGAGACTTCAATGTATTCATCAAACTGTGCACCTGATCCGAATGAACTCTTTGCATACTGCAAGATGAGTCTTGCCCATTCCATGCCATGCCCCGGAGTTGCTCCGAAAGGCTTGAAAGGATCATCGGGATTATCCCAGTTTAGATCAGGCTGTGCATTCCAGTCACTGTCAAAGTGCTCAGGCAGTCTGTAGTCATGCTCTTTAGCCCAGTTAATAACCCTGTCTATGATGCGCCCGGCTCTTTTTCTGTATATTTCATCGCCTGTCGCATCGGCCACTGCAAGGAATGCCTCGACAGTATGCATATTTGCATTTAATCCGCGGTAGTCATCGAGACTGGTAAATGCGATATCCCATGTATCATAAGTAAGACCCTGATCTTCATCCCAGAAGTATCTGTCAAAAATATCAAGGGCATCATAGAGAAGATCCTTTGCCCCGTTAATATCAGCAAGCAGTGCGCTTGATGCAGCAAGTATCACAAATGCATGGGCATAGCACATCTTATCGGGAAGAGTCTGACCCGTCATTGTTATGCCGCTGTAAAAGCCGCCGTACCTGTGATCCTTAAGCTCTCCCATAAGTCCGCCTATTGCCTGCGAGGCAAGCGTTTCGCTCCCTTCAATACCCAGTATCTTTCCGATACTGTATACATGGGCCATCCTGCTTGTTATCCATGTTTCTTTTGGTCTCTCTGTCAATGGAAGTCCGTTATCACCAAGGTAATAGCTAGATCCCTGCGGAGATAAAAATCTCCTGCCAAAATCAAGCAGAGAAATACCGTTTTTGTACATATAATCTCTGTTTTCGGATGTATCTATGATAAATCTGTTATCCAAAGTAACCCCTCTTTGCTAATTAGATTTATAGTTTCTTATTATCTGTTCAGAACGTGATCCCCTTTAAAAGATCCTTTAATGATGTGCCTATCTCTTCAGATTCGGGAATGACAAAATCTCCTTCTTCCACCTTCTCCTCTTCGGGATCATCCATAAGAGCCTTTATTGAAAGAGATATCTTTCCGTCCTTTATATCGATGACCTTAACATCAACCTCCTGACCGGGTTTTAGAACAGTACCGGGATGCTTGATCCTTTTATGTGATATCTGAGATATATGCACAAGCCCGTTCATACCCTCGCCTATATCTATAAAAGCTCCGTAATCCTTGATCGTAGAGACCACGCCCTTAAACACCTGGCCAATCTTTATATCCGAAACCTTTTTCTTTCTTGCGTTCTCCTGCTTTTCCTTTAATATCTCCTTGGCAGAAAGAATAAGCTTATCTGCATCGATGTCAGCCTCAAATACTCTGACTTCAAGCTCTTTACCAAGGAACGGATTGCAGTCATCGATTCTTTCAAGAGACAGCTTTGAAACAGGTATGAAAGCTCTGATCCCTTCAAAATCAGCGACAACACCGCCCTTAACGATACCTGTGACGGTAACTGTGATGTTTTCCTGTGATTCCTTAAGCTCACCAGCCTTTCTCCATGCCAAAAGCTCATCCGTATCATGAACTCCGTCTCCCATCAGGCTGTAGGATTCCTCCAGCATCTTTTCATAATCTTTCATTGTTTCTTCCATTTTTTGTAACCTCCGATTTATATGTCAAATTTTGAATGTGATCATTCTGTTTCATAGACAAGCAGCCTGTAGCTGTCCTTGTCCTTCTTTACTATCGCATATCCGCTGCCTGTCTTTACAAGATCTGTAGTTGATGATGCCTTTTTTGAATCATATGAATAGTACTCTTTGGGAACAGGTTCTGCAGTATCGCTATCAAGATCATAGACAGTAAATTCAAGACGCAGGTTGTCATTTCCCACATCAAGCGCAGAATCCACAACGGCAAATGAACAGCAAATCGCGCCGTCGGCAGCCGGAGTATAATAGTAGCCGTTCTTGCAATAACACTGATATATATCATTTCCCTGATATGCCTCTATCTCATCATCAGACAATGTATATCCCATGTATTTATCCAGGATCCTGTTTATGTTTTCAAGACTTATCTTATAGTAGTTGCCTTCGATCTCGATATTTGAATACTTGTTTAAGTACGACCACATGTATGCGAAGTTTAACAGCATATCGGTATCGGGACGGCCGTAATCGTATGAGCCCATATACTGTTCTGCGAAGTTTGATATAAATATATTGAGCTTTTCCTGCATGTCTTCAGTGATATCGATTTCCGTCCCGTCAGTCACACTTTCACTCTTTGGTGAAAGAGGCAGTTTCTTTTCATAATCATCAGGCAAAATGATATCCGAAAGGGGCTCGCCCTCAGGCAGTTTTATCGGATCTGTTTTGGGAATGATGTTTTCATATTCTTCCTTTGTAAGTTTATCTGACCATTCAAATAACCAGACAGGATAATCACCGTAGTCGTTATATGTATCTACGACTTCCTTTCTGGATGCCTCATCCAGACCATAATAGCAGAATGTATAATATCCCTCTCCGTACTCTGAATCATATGATCTTTCAAATACAGGGAAACAGTCTCCGAGATCTTTGTCAAACTGATACCATGTGGTACTCGAATCACTGGCGCTTATCGAATAATCCATGCGGATAAGTCCGTCGGGATACAGATTTGTTATACCTCTGTAAGGTGTGGAATATGCCATTCTTGCTTTTGTCCCGTCATATCCGTATATGTCTACGATATCATCATAATATGTGATTATAAGTTCATCTTCCCCGTCTTCATCTATATCATAATATACATATCTGACATTATCTCCTGATACGGCATACGGCCAGCCATGCTGAGTCAGCTCGGTCCATAGGCCCATTCTTTCGATCTCATCCTGGGAATAGAGACCATCCTGAGCTTCCTTGTATTCATACAGGATATCAAGATAGTTCTCATACCTGTCATCATACTCAGGATCATCAGATCCGTCATCCTCAACTGTTTCCGATATCACTTCTCCTTTAAGCTCAGAAAACTTTTCGTCCAGTTTATCAATCAGCGAATAATCACGCTTTGAATACTTTTTATACTCTTCTATCCGATAGCTTTCGTATTCGTCTCCTCCGACAGATGAATTATCAAATGCGATAGAATAGCTCCAGGAGCTGTAATCTGTTATGAACTCATCACTGTCTTTGCGGTTTTCAAGATTCACTATATTCTTATCTATGATGAAAGCCTCAAATGCCTTAACATCATCTTCGTTTACGGCATATGTAGTCACTGTTGTCGGCTCGTCAAAACTGCTTCTGTTAGAGCATACGATCACCCAGTCTCCAGCATCACTCTTTTTAAGGCTTTCATAATGATAGCCTCCGTCCATATCGCTGTAGCCGGGATGGTAATCAAAGCCTATGAGTTTTCCAAGTTGGGTCTTAACTTCAACTTCCTCTTCATCCTCATCGTTGTCAGGTTTATCCTCAGATCTGCTGCATGCAGCAAAAAGACATATAAACAGTAACAGGATCATTGTACCGATAAGATATCTTTTCATAGCATTCTACCTCTTTTCTGATATAAGCTCTGTTATCTCGTCAAGTGAAGGCATAACACGAAGTGCGCCTCTTCTAGTTGTTATTATGGATGCTGCTGCATTGGCAAATGTAAGCATTTCAGAAAGCATTCCCTGTGTCATTTCATTCAGACCATGTTCCAAAACAAAGTGTATGATGCAGCCAAAGAATGTATCGCCTGCACCTGTCGTATCCACTGTATCATCCCGAAGGAAGGCTTCCTTTTTGATCATCATATCCTTATAATATGCTCTGCTGCCTTCTTTTCCCATGGATACAAGAATTAGCGGGATATCAAATCTTTCACGTATCCATCTTACCCCTTCAGTATAGTCCTCTTTTCCGGTGAGCCACACGATCTCATTATCCGATATCTTTAGTATGTCACAGAAACCAAGGCCGTATAGAACCTGTTCTCTTGCAGTTTCCAGATCATCCCAAAGCGGCTCTCTCAGGTTTGGATCAAACGTTATCAGTTTTCCTTCATCCTTTGCGATCCTAAGGGCTTTCTTTGTTGCTTTTCGTACGCCTTCATGTGTCATGGACAGTGTCCCGAAATGAAATACCCTGGAACAAGCAATAGCTTCTTTTGATATCTCGTCTTCACTCAGCATCATATCAGCGCCCGGATTTCTGTAAAATGAAAAATCCCTGTCACCGTCAGGTGTATTGCTGACCATCGCAAGTGTGGTGTGCACATCTTCATCCATGACCAGATATGAAGAATCTATCCCTACTTCTTCTATGGTATCTTTAAGCTGCCTTCCAAAGAAGTCATTTCCCACCTTTCCCATGAAAGCTGTCTCATGTCCGAGTTTAGAGAGCATGGCGAGCACGTTGCAGGGAGCTCCTCCCGGGTTTGCCTCAAACATGGGATTGCCCTGTCTGCTCAAATCATTCTGTGTAAAATCGATAAGTAATTCACCGAGTGCTGTTACTTCCATATTTCTTCCTTTGTGACATTTGTGTCATTTGGATATTGGCCTAAAATACGCTGATTCTTAGGTTTTATCTCATGTGATAATCTGTCATACAAATTTAAATAACTGGCTAAAAGTCCCATATAAAGGTCCGTTGACTAAATCGGTCACATAAGCCTTTTATATATATCCAGCATGCTTTCTATCTGATATTTTAACAGCCAGGCAGCATTATTGTATCGCGGCGTGGCCTTTATCACTTCTATCAGCCTGGGATAGTATTCCTCGGTTTCCTTTATCATCCGATATATCCTGTCCCTGCTCAGTCCCCATGACATGGTAGTAAGATTGTTGCACCTGTCCATACATTTGATGAGCGCAGCCTTGGGGTTTGTGATTATCCTTAGGTAGTATTCCTCATTTATCTCATCGCGTTTTTCTTTTGGAGCTTTCTTTCTTGTCAGCAGATCTACCAGTTCTTTAGTCTCATCATTTACAGGAAGCTCTTCAAGCGTTTTTCCGCAGTCTTCGACAACATCGTGAAGCATGCAGGCTGCGATAACCTCATCCTCAACTATATCCATTGAAAGGGCGTGACATGCAAGATTCAGCGGATGATATATATACGGTATAGCCGAACGCTTCCTCTTCTGGCCCTCATGTGCCTCCATGGCATAATCTACAGCCTTAAGAGTTTCATAGAGCTTGAGATTCTTTGCCGTGGTCTTAACATATGTTTTCATATGTTCCCAGTTATAGATCGCTTCTTTTGTTTTGAATGCCTTGTGCCTTTCTTCCGCGATGGCAGATATTGATACATCAAAAAGCTCGGCCAGTTTTATCAGCTTATCAGTATCGGGCTTGTATTCATTCCTCTCCCATGCAGATACAGCCTGAAAGCTGACTCCCAGAGCCTCTGCCACCTGATCCTGCGTTAGGTTGTTCTCTTCCCTTAATGCTTTAATGTTTTCTGCCAAGCTCATAGCTTTATCTCCCGTGGGCACAAAGACTGTTTCATATCTTTTCATAAGGTTTCCTCCTACATGTTAATGATAGGAAAAACCCTGATTCTATAGTAGCAAGTATGAATTTAAGTTTCAATATCAAACTCAAGTTCTGCTTGAGTCCAACAAAAAACCGATGCTCTCGCGCATCGGCTTTCCTTGTCATAAATCATATAGGATAGGGAGGAATGGTTTTTCTTACAATCTGTAATACGGCTGATATATATGATCATATGCAACAAATCTCCCCGCCTCGGGGATCATCGCATATGTTGCCATCATGGAAGATGCCGACATAACAAATATCTTTCCCATTTTTCTTATTGTCTTTTTAATTCCTGTATTCTTTTTCATTCTTTTATCTCCTTTTAAAGTTTCTTTTTGTCCCTGCTTTATGAATTCATCATATCAGACAGATGATCACACTACTGTCACACAAAAAAGGAACCTCTCAAAGAAGTTCCTTTAATAAGTATATCTATTAAAATACACGCTTAATCGGCTGTTTTGCTTTCTCCTGTCTTATAATCTATCTCAATGCCGGGCTCAACGTTGTAAACAAATCAAGTAAAGCAGATGCTCCTGCCCTGATCCTCTTTGGAATATGCCTCGATCTCCACGCCTCTCGCAACCAGCTCCTTACCCTTAAAATACGGTGTGACACGGTAGAGCACATGAATATCGGAATCATACAAAAGTCTTATGACCTGATTCTCCCACTGCAGCATGCTCTCTGAGTTCATGTGATGAGTGCCTGTTATCAGATTCTTTTCATTGGCATTCTGCCCCGTCAGGGCATATGCTATCAGGTGACTTCTGTTATACAGATAAGGCGGATCGAAGTTTATTATCCCCTCGTATTTTGCCTGTTTATATCCCGAGGGTTTTATCTGGCTGATATCCCCTCTCTTGTCAGTCGGCATCATTGTCCGATCAAGTAGCGCATATGCCATGCCGCATCTGCCAAGGCTATCCAGTTCGCTGTAGTTTTCACCCGAAATGTTTTGTATATCTTCTGTAGTAAAGTTTGGTATGTTGTCATTTAATACAATGTAGTCCTGTCCAAAGTATTCAGGGATCAGCTCCTCATCAGTTAAGACTGTCGGGCCAATGATACCTGATTCAAGCTCCACTTTTGCATTTCTTGGCAGGTTAAAGGCCACATAGCCAAGAGAAACAATAAAAGCCAGTGAAAGGATCAGCACTATGATCTTTTTTAAATATATGTTCTTTCTTTTAGGTTTGCTCATACAATGACTGCATCATACCACAGTATATAAGAAATGGTTTACTCCTTATTCTTGTTTACTATTAGAGTATACACAATGATAAGAGCTACAGTAAATAAAACAGTGCCTAAAACCGGTACCACAAACCACGCAGAATTCTGTTCAAGATACAGTAACGGGATCCCCAACATCTCCAGTACGGCCGCATAAACAAACCACATAACGGCAACTGTCCTGTTATACTTTTTTACATCCTTTACCTTTGGAGGTTCAACACCTGCAAAGAATCCCACGGCTGTTTCGGATCTCAACGAATAGATCCCGAATCCTGCGATCATGAGTGCCATAAGGCTCCAAATGACAAATCCTAAGATCATCTTATCCCCCTTTATTGCTACATTCTTGCTTCAAGTTCCTTTTTGATGTTCTCAACCTGCTTGATCGTCTTGTCACACTGTTTCTTGGCATCGTTTATCTTGGACTGAACTATCACATCCATCAAAAAGCCGTCAAAGAAAAAGTCACCAAACGTCAAGAGTCCGTCGATATGAATTGAGCTGTATCCGCTGACATCATGAAGTTCCCTGCTGAATCTTTCTAGTGATGCCTTTGCTGCATTTACCTCAGCTTCTGCTTTGCCCATCTTGCTGTGTTTTAAGAGTCCGGATATGGCTCCGCCGCCTAAAAGATCAAACAGTCCCCAGTTGCTCGCACTGCTAAGATAGCTTCTGGCTTCCTTTAAATGGTATAATGCATCATCCGCAGCATCTATGGCTTCCCTAACTTCTTTTCTTTCAATTTCATTCATTATCTGTGTTCTCGCTTTCATAGAATTTTGACTGATTTGTTATCCAGCATGATATAAGAACAAGTCCCGCATCAAAGCTAAGCGTCAAAAGTATTGACAGGATCTTTGAAAAGATGGACTCATCCTTCTGTCCGCTCGTCGTGTTTAAGATGAATGTTGCTATCGTAATCACTCCCACAACTATCCAGGCATATGACATTATGCCACTTTGTTTGTTGGCCTGAAATTTAAGTTCCACTAAAAGTATAGTAAACATCGCCATGCTCAGAACACTTACCCAGAGATACTTTGAAGAGCTTTCGGTAACGCTGTCTATCGCATAGCTGTTGTAGAGCATCATCATCCACAGCAGCGTCAGAAAAGCTATTACGGAAAGTATCAGAAGCACGATCGACACTCCCTTTATCCCTTGGGGTTCATTTAATCTGAAGGCATTCCAGTATTTGTAATATATCAGAAATATCGCTCCCATCAGAAGAAGTGACAATATCAGTATTATACCGATGCCGCTGACAGACGTTTCATTCATAAGCGGTATCAGGAGAGCGATAAAAGGAAGTATCATGCTCAATAAAAACAGCACAACGGAAGCAGTCAATAGTCCGTATGTTATATTTCCAAGTGTTGTCCTTTTACAGTTTGTTTTCATCAATTCAACCTCTTTCCGCAATAAGAGCAGTGTTTTCCGTTATTTCTAAAAAGCGATGCGCCGCAGTGCGGGCAGCAAAGTGTTCCGTTTAAATGACCTACAACCATAATTGCGATCGCCGCTATGATCGCTACAGGTAAGAGGATGTTGACCCAGAGTGTATTACCTGTCGTAAGTGTGAGGATCATACCCGCAAACATGAGCACTAGACTAACAAAATACATAAGTCCGTATCTGCGTCTTTTCTTTGCCGATATCTCGATTAGTTCTTTCCTGTACTGGTATTCTTTAGATTCTCTTTCACTCAGAGTCTTTTTTATGGCTGCGATATCCTGATCCGTAAAACCGTATCCGCACATAGGACATCTTGTCAGTTCTTCACCTATGAGTTCATTGCATTTAGGACAATTGATCATCATATTTCCTTTCTATACATATGATCTTATTCTAAACTGATTATACTGTCATATGACTCATATATAAAGGATAACAGGAGCAAAATAATATGTCATAACTTGTCTGCAGGACAGGATTAGAAAAACAAATGCCAGTCGGCTCTTGCATTCCGATCTGGCATTATACTTAATCATCACTTATATCTTTATTCTTTCGTGGTATGATCTTTCCGCCGATAAGGTATACGATATGGATCGACAGTGCTATGATGACAGCCTCTGTTAAAAATACAGCCACTCTGTTATTTATGAGTCCGTCAATTCCGATACCGTCAATAACAGCCATTCCAATAAAGCTTCCTATAAGAGTAAGTACGAGTTCTCTTAAGCTTATTTTGGGTGCACCTTTAAGCTCGTTCTTTAAACCCTGTTTTATAAGCTTCTTGTTATAGTACTGCCTTTCCTTTTCGTCCATTATATCTCTCCCCCGATAATACTTAGTCAAAATCAAGATCGCTTATTTCCTCAGCAGGTCTTTTGCGTTCTTCTTCCTCGATCATGGAAACTATCATTACATCGTCTTTCCAGTCTGTTCTTCCGTCAAGATTCATATCTATTCCATATACGCTTTCATCAAAGTATCCCATGCCTTGTCCTCCCTTCGTGAAACAAAACCATATTTCTATGATACTATCTTAACCGTATCAGACTGTTTTATAAATGACTTCAGTAACAAAATAGGATAGTTTATTTTGCTTTTTGACCGTTAATAGATTTTGAGGCGGGAATATCCTCTACATCCATGACATCTATCCCGTTTTCAGACAGCATTTGAGCGAATATGCCCTGTCCGTCTACAAGCTTTCCCGAAAAGCTTCCGTCATAGATCTGCTTGACTGCGCAGGATGGGCTTCTTGATTGAAGGATTGCAAGATCTATTTTTTCATCAAGCGCTCTTTTAAGACAGATCTTTGCGCCTTTTCTAAACTCAGCATCCTTGCTCTCACCGTCTTTATTGATGACCATGCCGTTAACGATCTCACACGGTCTGCGGGGTACAGTCAGTCCTCCCGTAACCTCCGGGCATACTGCTATTACCTTGTGCCCTTTGATAAACTGTTCCAGTTCTTTGCTGTAGTTATCCTTGCCGTTGTATTTGCATTTCTCACCGATAAGACAGGCGCTCACCATTATCTTCATCTGTTCAGTCCTCAACGAATATCCTGTTTGCTGCATATCCAAGCTCATCTTTATCGATCCTAATGACAAAATCAAAGATGTCTCTGTCTATGCACATGTAAAAGTCATTCTTAGGAAATACTTCCTGATTGTCTGGATCGAAGAAATGCTGGCCTCCGTTTAACCTCAGATCTTTTATTCTTTCATCTATACCATCAATCTTTTCACCTAGTAGCATACTCTTTATGTAGTCTGCGCAGAGCTCATCTTCGGGATTCTTCACTTTCCCTGCTGTGCCCATGCATACGAGCGATACCTCTTTGGGATCCTTACGCCTGATATATCTTGCGATTGCTGATGCATTAACAAGACTGCCTGTTATTATCTCGTCTGCTTTTTGTGCATTGATTATTCCCTGCGTACCTGCACTCGTCGTATGGATAATAAGCTTATCCTTTATCATATCGCGATCAATGTCAGACGGCGAATTGCCAAGATCGAATCCATCGCACTTCTTTCCGCCTCTCTCCCCGACAAGGATGCAGTCCTTATCCCTTTCTCTCCATTCAAATGCCTCATTTAACGTTCCTACAGGTCTTATTTTTCTGACACCATAAGAAAACAGATAGCATTCCAGTGAAAAAGCCCTGAAGACATCTATGATGACTACTTCGCCCTTGGCTTTTTTTGCACCTTCTATTAGATGATAAATGTTTATTTCCATATTTGCCGTTTCCTGTTTATCTGATACTATCTCTGCTTTTGCATATAGACAAATATCAGTTCATTATTTAGCGCCTCTCTTTTATACTCTTTATAGCCGTTCTTTTCATAAAGACGTATGTTATCAACACTTCTTGTACTGGTAAAGAGTTCATACCTTTCACACGTAAAGCACTTTTCGATCTCAGTCAATAATCTAGTACCGTATCCTTTGTGCCTGTGTTCAGGATGGACCATCAGCTTCCCTATATATACCGTTTTGTTTTCCTCTCTTGCTCTCACAGATCCGATAATGACGTTATCATCTGTTACGAGCTTCAGTATTATACCTTTCTCATACTCAGCAATGACCTCGTCTAGCGTCTGCTTTAGTGGCGGTATATCATCAGTCCCAAACAATGCCGCTTCGCTTTGATAAGCAAGATACTGTAGTCTTAATATCTCATCCAGGTCCTTATGATCAGCCTTATATATGTTCATCATCATCTTTCCTCAACAAAGATTCCGGTAAGCCTTGGAACTTTGAATCTGCTTGTAAAGAGATCACACTTGCATAAAAACTCATAGAATACATGTCTGCCCTGACCGGACATAGATTCATAATTTCCCTGACCTTTGGCAAGGATCACATCCGCTTCATCAAGAGCCTGCTTTGCTTGATCTGGCATCATGTCATAGATCGTTCCTGCGATAGCCTCTCCGTTGGAAACAATATCAGCAACCTTATCAAGCCCGCAGTATAGTGCATCTTCTATTGTTGCATCATTTAATACTTCCTCTCCTCTAACCAGTGCTTTTACTTTAAGGTTTGGAAATCGCTTCTTTAGCTGCTCTATCATCAATCTGTCAAGAACTATCTCACCGCAGTTATCACACACAAGAAGAAAGTTTTTGGCATTTTCGCACTCATTAAGAAAGGCCTTATATGTCAGCTTGTCATCTTCTCTCATCTGAGTGTCACGAAAAAGATCAAGAAACTCATCTTTATCAACATGATTCATCGCACCAAAATCTATATAGTTTCCTATACGAGCCATAACGATCGATTTTGCCAGAGGATCGTCCGAATCATCAATTTGTTTTTTAAGCTTATCCTCCATATTTAACAAAAGATCATTATATCTTTTCTTTATATCCTTATAGTCTGCGCCCCTTCCAAAGTATCTTACATGAACTTTGTTAAAAAGATAGACCATGTACGGACTTGTATCATTTTCTCTTCTGTTATCAAGTATGTTCTTAATCTCTGCAAGATAATCCTTATTATTTGTTTTATTCAGTTGACGGTCATAAAGACATTTAGCACAGCTTTCTGAGATCCTCATACTTTATTTATCCTCTTTTACCTTAGCGATCCGCCGTGAAATACGCATTCGTATACCTTTATATCGCCCTGATATATCTCTTCTAAACCCTGAAACCAGGTAAAATCTCCGGTCACCTTGCATCTGTACGTATATTCACCGGACTGATACAACTGAGGTCCTCTGTACGGCATCTTCTTATCCGCTTTCCTTAAGGCCTCCTTTAAGAAATTCCCGCTAAAGCCGTCAGACAGCACTCTTCCCATATAATTCATGGCATAGACAGCTTTTAAGTCCTTCCATACAGCTTCCTCTCCAGCAAATTCCTCTCCGCCTACATATGTATCATGATACATATATCTTCCATTTTCATATCTGAAGTCATGAGATGCAGGTCTGGTCGAATCGACTTCATTCATGAATGCGGCATACGTATTAACATTTGCTTCTAGCCTGAAAGCTATCAGTTCATCCAGATCCGTGTCATGCTGACTTTTGAGATTTACAGCGCAGTCATTATCCTTTACCAGATAATCAACACTGACATTCATAATCTCGCTTATCAATATGAGATTTGAGATGTCAGGATATATCTGTCCTGATTCCCATTTGGCTACGGCCTGTCTTGAGACTCCGAGCTTATCTGCAAGAGCTTCCTGAGTGTATCCTTTGTTCTTTCTGAGTATCTGAAGTTTTTCTGAAAAGATCATTTATCATCACCT
>JAEEUS010000136.1 GCA_016290615.1 Lachnospiraceae bacterium
CTCTGACGTATCATTCTGTCCATGGATATTGATCAGAAGTGATGCGATCTGTCGTAATGCCTTGCCCGAAACAGTCTCTCCGTTTATCTTGGCACTGCTCCTTGTATCCATGATCTTACGCTGTATGAAAACAGTCCCGTCTTCTTCAACAGGAAGATCAAATTCTTTTAATTTTTCTGTTATCTGAGGCTTGGTGCTCTTAAATATGAGCTCGATAAGCGCATATTCCTCACCATTTCTTATAAAGTCTTTTCCCGCTTTTGCCCCCAGAGCCAGTCTGATCGATCCCAAAATTATGGATTTTCCTGCTCCGGTCTCACCGGAAAGTATATTGAGGCCCGGATAAAAAAACACCTCACTTTCCTTTATGAGCGCAAGATTCTTTACATGTAAGCTTTCCAGCATATGTGCTCCTTTTCTTCTTTATATTAATAAGCACATTTATAGATATTCTCGTATCTTATCCATCACTCGCGCAGTTTCCTGCGTTGTTCTGATGGCCATCATTATCGTATCATCACCGGCGATCGAACCTACAACTTCCTTCATATGAAGTGCATCAAGGCTTGCAGCCACTGCCATGGCCATACCCGAAACAGTCTTTACCACCAAAATATTCTGTGCACTGTCCATGGATAAAAATCCGTCCCTTAAAACACGGATATATTTGTTGGTAAGATGCATATCTCCTGCCGGCTGGATAGCGATCTTTCTCTTTCCGTTACCGCACGGGAGCTTTCCAAGCTGCAACTCATTTATGTCTCTGGAAATGGTAGCCTGAGTCACGCTGTATCCTTCCGACCTCAAAATGTCGGCCAGCTGATCCTGTGTTTCTATGTCCTGCGATTCTATGATCTCAAGAATGCGGCTTTGTCTTTCTCTTTTCATGACCCTAGTTTGACATCTTTCTGTTAAGCGTCTGCAGGAAACTTGTTTTTTCTATCTTTACGAGTTTTACATTGAATCCTGCTTTGGTTATCTTTATCCTGTCGCCTGTGGTTACCGGTATTCCCATACCGCCGTCCGAGATGATCTCAGCTTTGATACTGTCATCTTCTCTTCCGCGTCCTATGACAAACTCAACCACATCATCCGGTCCCACGACCACGGTTCGCATATTCATTGTATGCGCACATATGGGAGTGATCGCTATAAGTGCTGCATGCGGGTGTACGATAGGTCCTCCCGCAGACATGTTGTAGCCAGTCGAGCCTGTAGGTGTTGATGCGATTATACCGTCTGCGTATATCGAATACAGATACTGACCGTTCACATGTATATCCACATTTATCGCATGTACCGAACCTGCCTTGGTTACGATTATCTCATTTAACGCAGCCGGTACATCTGATTCTTTTTTGTTTGCATGAGTGATCTTTCCCGGTATCGTCATCCTGTCCTGAATGAAATACTTGTCTTCAAGAAGTATATCAACTGCTTCCTTGTATTTATCCTTGTCGACATCGGCTAAAAATCCCAGTGTTCCAAGATTTATACCGAGCATCGGTATCTCTCTGTCCATGATATCCCTGGCTGCCCTTAACATCGTACCGTCACCGCCAAGCACAAATATGCAGTCTATATCCTTGTTTTCCGGAATTATACTTCCTTTTCCGGCATCCATGGATTTGGCTGCTATCGAAACCTCTGCTCCCCTGCTCTTTATATAACTCTCTATCTCATGAGTCAGTTTATAACCGGGGTCTTTTTTGTCATTTGTTATGATAAGAAAGTTTTTCATATTATGTAAACCTTTTGGTGCTCAGTTAAGCTCGCTGTTGGCTCCTGCCACAAGCTTGCATATACTGTCATGTACCGGTTTTGTGATCACATCTTCATCTTTACCGGCGATCTCTGAAAGCAGATCCTCTGCTGTTTTCTCATCCAGACCGCTTACTTTATCGTTTTTTGAAACGTCTTTCTTCATATATATAAGGTATTCAATATTTCCTTCAGGTCCCCTGATCGGTGAATGATCAAGTCCCAAAACTGCCATACCGCATATATGAGCAAATCTTACTATCTTTTCTATGACTTCAACATGAACGCTCTCATCTCTGACAACGCCCTTCTTTCCAACCTTGTCCCTGCCTGCTTCAAATTGTGGTTTGATAAGGAATACCATTGTTCCAGCATCCTTCATAAGAGCTCTTGCAGGAAGGATTATCTTGGTAAGAGATATAAAACTTACATCACATGAAGAAAAATCAATCTCTTCTCCCAGGTCTTCAGGTTTTATATATCGGAAATTGGTCTTCTCCATACATACGACACGTTCATCGTTTCTAAGCTTCCAGTCAAGCTGGCCGTGTCCCACATCTATCGAGTAGACCTTTTTTGCCTTGTTTTGAAGCATGCAATCCGTGAAGCCTCCGGTCGATGCACCTATATCCATGCACACCTTTCCGTCAAGATCGGGTTTAAATGTCAAAAGAGCCTTCTCGAGTTTAAGTCCTCCGCGGCTTACATATTTAAGCTGCTTTCCTCTTACCTCGATCGTTGAACTCTCAACATCGAATGTGCTTCCCGCTTTATCTTCACGCTGACCGTTGACATACACGTCTCCGGCCATGATTATGGTCTTTGCCTTCTCCCTTGAAGCAGCTAATCCTTTGTTCACAAGGAGAACATCTAATCTTTCTTTCATAATCCTATGATAATGCCCTGTCTATCTTTTCGATTATCGAATCGGCATCAATGCCAACTTCCTTATGGAGCACGCATACGTTACCGTGTTCGACATATTCATCGGGTAATGCGATCTGGAGCACTTTTGTTTCAATGTCATTTGCACATACATACTCTATGACCTTGTCGCCGAGTCCTCCGCATGCCACATTTTCTTCCATGGTAACGATAAGCTTATACTTTGATGCCAGCTTATCTATCATCTGAGTGTCTATGGGTTTTGCAAATCTCGCATTTACAACCGTAATATCAATACATCTTTCAAGGTATTTCTCTCTTATTGAAACTGCGGTCTTGACCATGCTTCCTATGGCAAAGAGAGCAACTTTTGCCTTATCGCTTTCAAAGAGCATCTCGCTCTTTCCCATTTCTATGGGTTCTCTGTGATCCTTAAGCTCATCATATGCTTCGCCTCTGGGATATCTGACAGCTATCGGAACACCGCTGTTAACA
>JAEEUS010000058.1 GCA_016290615.1 Lachnospiraceae bacterium
AAGATCACCCTCATAACCGCATTCCATTAGTTTCGGAATACAGATTTTCTTATTGTATGGACGTATTATCTTGCGATATTATTCACTATCGATTGAAATCGTCACATCTTCTTTTCCAAGCATTTTAGCAAGTTCATCTTCATTCTTATCTGTTATACGTCCAAGACGAGTATACGCCCAGGAATTAGAACCATAGAAAACAACGATCTGGTCACCTGAATACAGGACTATGTCTCCGGCTTCTGTCGTGGTCTGTATATCGTTTCGCGGAAGGCTCGTTCCTATAGAGCCGACCTGTTCAAACCCCCCGTACATGGACATCTGGATAGATAGCGGTTCTTTCGAAACAAGATCCATAAGTGCTTCCACCGATTCATTATCTTCCCACTCTACGGAAACTACTTCTCCATTTATCTTCAAAATCATCGTATCTGCCTCCTGCTCCGGTTCATTGTCTTGAACTATCTCTGTTTCACCAGCCTCAGATTCTGTCGTCACTTCGCCGGCTTCATTTACAGTTTCCGCATCCTCTGAGGCAGTTAATGTAACAAGTTCTGTTTCCTGTGATCCAGCCTGTGATTCCTTCGTAGTCTCAGTCTGTCCGCACGCAGTCACAGACACCAGCATCACTAATACGAATAAGATGACGCCTATTTTTCTTCCCTTATTCCAGAGCCCTTCCAAACTGATATGCTTCATCTTTCTCTGTATCCTTTCCGTCGGCCTCTCCCGGATCTGAGATTCCGCCGCAGAACAGTGATCCGGCAAACTCTGCCTTTTCAAAGCAGTCCACCCAGCCCTGAAGCCCGCTTACCGCTTTCTCAGGTACATACTCTTCATCCTCATAAGCCACGGAAAGCATATATACCTTGCGGAATCTATAATCAGAAGGATAAAGCGGATTCAGCCTGTCAAGCAGTGTCTTCATCTGCCCGCTCATCTCGTAGTAATAGATCGGTGTGGCAAAAACAAGCGTATCTGCATTTTTTACCTTCTCTGCAATTTCTATGGCATCGTCCTTCAGAACGCACTGCTGCGTCTTCTGGCAGGCAAGACAGCCGATACAAAAACCGATCTTCTTACCCTTAAGGCTGATATGCTCCACCTCATGTCCGGCATCCTTAGCACCTGCGATCAGCTGCTTTGTCAAGATATCCGAATTGCTCTTTGCCCGCAGGCTGGTTGAAATAACAAGCACCTTACTCATAATGACCTCCCTTACTGCAGATACTGCTCATAAAAACTCTGGAGCTTGTCAAAAGGAATATAGTCTTTATCGCCGCCATCATAAAGATCTGTATGTACTGCGTCAGGAATGATAAGAAGTTCCTTGTTGTCCGCATACTTACTGTCCTTCACCATATCAGAATATGCATCCTTTGAAAAATAGCAGGAATGCGCCTTCTCTCCATGTATCAGCAAAACTGCACTTCTGATCTCGTTACTGTATTTAAGGATTGGCTGATTTATGAATGACTCGCATCCGATCACGTTCCAGCCATCATTGGAATTAAGGCTTCTTACGTGATATCCGCGGTCTGTCTTGTAATAGTCATAGTAATCCTTCACAAAAAACGGAGCATCTTCAGGAAGAGGATCCACAACGCCGCCTGCACGCTTGTATTCACCTATCTTTAAGTCTTCAAGTCTCTGTGCGCAAATGGCTGCTCTCTGTTTATAACGGGCTTCTTCACTGTCTTCAGAATCAAAGTAGCCCTTTGCCCCTACTCTGGTCATGTCATACATGGTAGATGCTACGGTAGCCTTGATCCTGGTATCAAGTGCCGCGGTATTGATCGCCATTCCGCCCCATCCGCAGATTCCCAGAATGCCGATCCTGTCAGGATCCACCTTTTCATTCAGGGAGAGAAAATCTACCGCCGCCATAAAATCCTCCGTATTGATATCAGGTGAAGCCATATATCTCGGATATCCTCCGCTCTCACCCGTAAAGGAAGGATCAAAAGCTATCGTCAGGAATCCCCTCTCAGCCATAGTCTGTGCGTACAGGCCGGAACTCTGTTCCTTTACTGCTCCAAAAGGTCCGCTTACGGCTATTGCAGGAAGTTTTCCTTCAGCATTCTTGGGAACATACATGTCAGCTGCCAGCGTGATTCCGTAACGATTCACAAAAGTCACCTTGCTGTGATCTGCCTTATCGCTCTTCGGGAAAGTCTTATCCCATTCCTGTGTAAGATTCAGTTCCTCTTTCTTTATCATCGTGATTACCTCCACTTCTACCGGTCTGCCTGCTTCATTTCCTTTTCCGTGGTACGGATCAGAAAATCCAGGCAATCGACCTTCCTTCCGCTCTCGTGCAGCTCATCCATCAGCCTGCACCGGTCTTTCCTCATCATTTGCAGGGCACCTGCCATGTTTCCGGATTCACACATCCTTATGACGTCCTCAGTTGTTTTTTTGCAGCAACCCGCATCGGACAGGTTTTGCTTCAATCGTTTCAGATCCATGGTATTCCTCACATCCTGCATAGATTCTTTTCTTTACAGTTTCTATCATAAACGCTTGAACGAATCCTCGCTAATGGTTATAATGAATATCGTGATATGCCGTTTTGGAATATCAACGATAGTATGAAAGGATGATCCTCATGGAAATAAAAACCCTTAGATACTTCCTTGCCGTTGCAAGGGAAGAAAATATGACACGTGCTGCACAACTTCTGCATGTCACACAGCCTACGCTTTCAAAGCAATTGAAAGCCCTTGAGGATGAACTGGGAAAGAAGCTCTTTACCCGTCACAGTTTCAGCATCCGTCTGACGGATGAAGGCATCCTTCTTCGGAACCGTGCAGAAGACCTGATCAGCATGGCTGATAAGATCGAGCAGGAATTCGTATCCCTTGATGACATCACCGGAGGCGAACTATACCTCGGTCTTGCGGAATCCTATCAGATTAAATATCTTGCGAGAGTTATAAAAGAATTCAAGACACGCTATCCGAACCTTCATTACCACATCACAAGCGGCGATACAGAACAGATTGCAGACAAACTCGACAAAGGACTGCTGGATTTTCTTGTTCTGGCTGAATATCCTGACAGTCGTAAATATGAATATATTGAATTCCCGGAAAGTGATAAGTGGGGGCTTGTGATACCTGAAGATGATCCTCTCGCAAAGAAGAAGACGATCCGTGCAAAAGATCTGGTCGGATTGCCTCTCTTCTGTTCCGAACAGGCATGGAATAATGAGATTAAAGAGTGGGCCGGAGCATCATTTCCTGAAATGAAGCTGGAGGGATCCTTCCGTCTTTCCTATAACGGTTCCATCTTTGCAAAAGAAGGTCTCGGATATCTGCTGACGTTTAACCACCTTATCGATACTTCTGAAGGCAGTGGTCTTGTGTTTCGTCCGCTCACACCAACAGCGGAAACGAAACTTTATATTGCCTGGAACCGTTATCAGACTTTCACACCGATTGCCGAAAGATTTCTTGAACAGTTGCAGCAGTCATTTTCAGACAAGGCCTCCGATTTGTCTTAGTACATGAAATTAAAAGATAAAAGGCCATGCCCTCATCCCGGCAAATTTGAATTTACGCACAATACATACAAATAGTTCCTTGTGACAGTTTAAAACCATTATTTTCATAGAATTTGGAAGCAGGTGCATATTCACTGGTGTAAAGGACAACTCCAGCATATCCTGATTCCTTACTATAATCTAATAGTGTCTTCAACAATTGCCTACCTATACCTTGGCCCTGTCTTTCAGGTAAAACTGCCATTTCGTTGATATATATTTCTTTTTTACTTCCTGATATCTTACATAATGCAAATATACATCCAGTTACCACGTCATCTTCTTCATACACATATCCTACAAATTTTTTCTGCTCGTAATAATCCAATAAGTATTCCTTTGCATTATCAGGGTTCCAATCAATTCCCCAATATTCTATAGGAAATGCCTTAGCATATATCACTCCACACTGTTGCAAATCTTCCTCTTTCATTTCTCTTATCATAAAAATGTCACCTCTATCATCAAAATCATCCTCTGTAAGCTTTTTTTATCCAATACCCCCGTACAACATTATCTTAAACTATTAAATCCCCGTCACCCTACACTCAATAGATTCATCACCATAGTGGTCATGATGTCTTTTTCCTTGGGGTCAGACTCAGCTATCATGAGAGTAATAGCTACAAGAGCGCCGTCACTGACTACCTTATGTCCCTCTCTAAAAAGTGCATTATTCCTGTTTAGAAATTCAAGGAATAAAGAAGCTGCTATTCGTTTGCAGCCGTCTGCGAAAGGGTGATCCTTAATCATAAAATACAAAAGATTGGCTGCTTTCTCTTCCAAAGAAGGATAAACTTCTCCCCCAAATACATCCTGATATACAGCAGCCAGAATACCTTCAATCTTGCCCGGTTCCTTCTCAACTCCGAAGACATCTGATTTGAAGCTATCTTCCATGCGGTCAACCATAGCGCGACAGTCAGCATAAGTTATCCTGTATATAGGCTGATTTCCTTCCGGCTTCTCCAGTGACTGATGATCATATTGGTCAAGTAAAGTCAGAGCCTGAGTATACAGGTTTACCGCCTTTAAAACCTCATCCGAGTCACTTTCAATGGCAGTAGCCAGCATCTTTGCCTGGATTTCCACAGTCTTTTGTAAGGCCTCGAGGCGTTTGTCATTTACTGCATAGCCCTTAATGATATAATCCTTCAAAACCTTATTGGCCCAGCGTCTGAATTCAATGCCCCTCTGGGACTTGACGCGATAGCCGACAGAAATAATCATATCCAGATTATAGTATTCAATATTTCTTTCGACATCTCTTCCGCCTTCATTTTGAACTGTCGCAAAATTTGCGACAGTTGAATTGTCTAATTCTTCCTTCAAAGCATTATTGATATGCTTGCCAATTGTCTTAACATCTCTGCCAAACAGCTCTGCCATCTGGTTCCTGTTTAGCCATACAGTATCCTGATTGACTTCTACGTTAAGGGTTATTTCCCTATCTTCCGTTTCAAATAATACAATTTCATTTTCTTTAGCCATATTCATCCCCCCATTATTTCTCGCTGATGCCATTCTCATTAAGTTTACGCTGCATCTCAACATAATACGAAAGCAGCCTGAGCACATATGGGGGAGCATTCCTATGACCCAGTTCCCACTCAGTCATCGTCCTATAGGGAATCTCGAACTTCTTGCAGAATTCCTTACGATTTAAGCCGGTAGTCTCTCGTAATTCTTTCATTTTTACACTAAACAATTCATCTGACATAGCATTTCTCCCTTCACAGTTTTACTCATTGAGTATATGATAACACATATCCCGCGTTTACACAATGAGTATATTTATGAAGAGATCATTTTTTTGTCAAACGTAGTTTGGGGGTAGTCAGAACATGTAGCCTCGGCAAGATATGCCCGCATATGCGCCATTCTTCAAGGTCTTATAGGAGGGTCTGCTGCGTGGAGCCGTGGCAAACGAACAGTACTCTTATCATAACCCTATAATCCTCTGTTTCTCGGGGTTTTCCCCAAATAAACGGCATTTTTACTCATCATTTCATGTCAAACCATGCCAAACTATACTATCGCTTTTGGGCAAAAAAATACCCCAGAAAGGTATTCTTTCCGGGGTGAAAATACGATATTTTCGGGCTTTGTCGGCTCTCTGATTATCTCTTTGAGAACGATTAATGAAGTGAAATGCCGTATTTTCAGCATTTTCAAGTCAAGTTGCTGTTTACCTGTTGTGTACGGTAGAAAGCTCAGGACTGCTGTATACAACTGGTGGCAAAAAATTATAAGCACTATAATCTTAACTAGAATCAATCATTCATAGAATGAATATTTTGAGCAACCTTGAATCAATAAACTATCCTACAATAATCTACTTTCCAACAGTTATTCGCCTTAATCATTTGTAAAACGAATAGCAAAATAACTTATAACGAATTATATGGTTTTTCAAAGCGAATTAGCGCTCTATTCCAGTGGTATTTCTTGTATAACATGTACATACATCTTTGTTACATCTTCGTTCATATTAATTGGTATTAGCTGGATATCTGGATGTTCTCTTGAAAAGATAACAAAGATTTGATGGGCAAATCCTTGTCCCATCCATTGTATTCCATCAAAATCTATTACTATCTGCCTAAACTTTTCTAAACGATTGCATACCCTCTTGGCTTGAGATCGGGAAACTGGAGATGTATCAAATATATTTTTCAATGGTATTTTTGTCTTAGTGAAACCACCATCTATATTAGCGTAAAGATCAAACACTTCTTGAGGATTTTTATGAGAAAAGTTTGATAAACTCATGAACACTCCGGTTCCTTTTATATTCTTCTCTGCCAAACTAATAATTCTACTATTTCCGTATTTAGTATTCGTAAAAATCTTGCCACTAGATACAATGAAAAAATCATCCATCATTTTAGAACTAAAAAAAATACCTTCTCCAGAATGATTTTCCACATCTGTAGTCAGTTTTCCTTTAAACAACTCACAAATAGCTTCGTCTAATGTACTAAAGCCAAAGTATTCTTTTATTTTTATAAAAATGCCGATCCCATCATCCAAAATGGAAACATGCGTATTAATGTAGTCTTGTTCCACCTTTATTTTTACATTTTCAGCCTGGGAATGATCCATTACATTATTAATCATTTCACTGAATGCATAACTCCAAATAGCTTCAACATTTTGCCCAAATTCTTTTACGAATTCAAATAAGCAATGCTCATAAGCGTAAGTATCCGTGTCCAATTCCCCTTTTGAGCGCTTAAGCTCATATTCATACTCTTTTTTTACTAATTCATATTTGCCTCGTTTTACACGTTTAATAATATTATTATCTACCAATTCATTTATATATGTATGTATTGTATTCTGATTTACGCCAAAAGCCTCAGATACAGCCTTGGATATTCTATCATCATTTTGCTCTATTTTTTCAAGCATATATATAATAATAGACTGCTTTTTTTCCTCATTAAATTTCATAGCGGCTTCTCCTTTCGATAATAATACTATCCCTCTTTTCGTCTTATGTCAATTTTTATTCGTCTTAACCGCATTTTTATTCGCCTTATTTGATTTTAAAACGAATAACTACAAGGTTTTTGGAAATAAAAAACCCCAGAACAGTTGTCCTGGGGTGTAACATGTCGCATATGATTGTCCAAAGACGTAATACGTTGTGAAACGATTATCTCTTTGAGAACTGAGGTGCGCGTCTTGCGGCTTTGAGACCGTACTGGTGCTCCGAGCATTAGCTCTATCCCTTGATTTTACTGACTTTGCGGACGATGTATTCGGTCTTTGCCATTTTTCCTCCTTTTTGTGCGCCATTTCCGGTTATTTGGGGTTAAAAAAATGACGGAAACGATAATCTCAAAAAGACTATCGCCACCGTCTGCATAACCGAAACTGTTCTTATGTGAAATTTTATAATTTCTCCGCGAGAAAACCCCTTCCTACGCAGTCGGTTGTGGGATGAATCGCGGAAATACTTTAAAAGAAGCGCAAAACACTTGTTCTATGAACGTATGTTTGGTATAATATATATATGAATAAAGCTATCAAATACAGACTATATCCAACAAAAGAACAAGCCGAGTATTTCCTTAAGTGTTTCGGTTGCTGCCGTTTCGTATATAACCAGGCTCTAAACTGGCGTATAATGGCATACAATGCGGACAGGACACATTTAAACTACAACGATACGGCTTATGGCCTTACAGCTTTAAAGCGTATATATCCATGGCTTAAGGAAGCTGATTCCATAGCTTTGCAGCAGTCACTCAGGCATCTTGATACAGCTTTTTCGAACTTCTTCAAAGTTAAGGGATCGGGTTACCCAAAGTATAAATCACGAAAGCATAACCGGAGATCATATACCACCATCAACCAGAACGGGACCGTTGCCATCATTGAGGGTAAAGGTATTAAACTCCCTAAAGCAGGTATTGTTAAATCTCGTATCCACCGTATACCCGAACCCGGGTGGAACATTAAATCGACTACAATTTCTATGGACAGCGACGGCAAGTTCTATGCATCCGTACTGTATGAGTACGAGTCCAATGTCATTCCTGCTGCTATAATCGATAATGCCATCGGGCTGGATTACAAGTCCAATGGTCTGTACATGGATTCTAACGGTAACAGCCATACCGGGCATAAGTACTACCGTGCCGGACAGGCTAAGCTTGCAAAGGCACAGCGCAGGCTTAAGAACAAGTCCATTGGAAGCAGCAACTATAAAAAACAACAGTTAAAGATATTTAAGATCCATAGGCATATATCAAATCAAAGGCTTGACGACCTTCACAAGACATCTACCGAAATAGCCAATCGGTACGATGTTGTATGTGTAGAAAGCCTCAACATGAGAGCCATGTCAAACAAAGGTTTTGGCAACGGCAAAGCCACCATGGATAACGGATACGGCATGTTCCTAAACATGCTCCAGTACAAGCTTAATGACCGCGGCAAGTATTTCGTTAAGGTCGATAAGTGGTATCCAAGTACACAGACCTGCTGCAGTTGCGGATGTACCCATAAGCTGGGGCTTAATGAACGTATCTTCAACTGTGGATGCGGGCTTACCATCGACCGTGACCTTAATGCCGCAATAAACATACGTAACGAAGGATTAAAGCTGCTATATGAGCAGTATCAAAATGTAGGCTAGGGACTAGCCGAACCGGTCTTAAGACCAAAAGCCTGTGGACACCGTATAAGACGTCAGTTAAGTATATCTTAGTTAACGCAGTGGTGGTTGAAGCAGGAAGCCCCTTCCTAAGCGAAGCGCAGGTTGGGGTAGTTCACTTGTAATTAGATGTAGTCAAAGATTCCCTGAATGGCGTCTGCGATATTTATAATGTCAGGATAATGAATCCTACCCATCTTTGAATATCCTCTTTTATTCAAATCAAGCAGCGCCATTTTCTCGCATTGCACATATCCTTGCACTTCTTCAGTTTTTATATATATATGCAATGGACCTGCCTCTCCTTTTTCATAAATAGGACAGCCTATTATCTCAGAGGTCTTATTAAAGAAATCCTTACTTACAACAAGGACCGGCTTTTTTATATACTCAATCTTTAGTATATCCCCCTGGCTTAACTCTTCTTTCATCACCAAATCTCTCTTCCTACCGGTTCACCCCAGTCAAATTCGCCGTCCAACTTAAGTTGCCCACCATATTCTGCAGCACGTTCTTCCAGTGTTTTATGTCTAAATGGTTTAACAAGCATTATCATACCATTAGATACCTTTACATCGAGAACATCATCAACTGATACAGATGCTTCTTGAAGTACTTCTTTAGGTAGTCTGATCCCCTGACTATTCCCCCATGCTTTAACTTGAGCTTGCATAAGCAACACCTCCTTTGTATATACATCGTATATCCACGGAACAAAAAAGTCAACTCATTAGTTCTCTTAGAATTATTTTTTGGTCTTATTAGTATTATAAACTACGTTTTTTCACTAGGGAGCGCAAATAGTCGATAAAGTCACGTTCTTTTCCCCTTTGAACAACTCATCTGTTCGATTTTGACCCATTTTGACCCATATAGGGCAAATAAATCGAGATAAATCACTACAAATCAAGAGATAAAAAAATCCCGAAAAACAACGGTTTTTCGGGATTTGTAAGCATTTTATTATCTCTTTGAGAACTGAGGTGCACGACGTGCTGCCTTTAAGCCGTACTTCTTTCTTTCCTTCATACGAGGATCTCTTGTAAGGTATCCGGCCTTCTTGAGTGTAGGTCTGAACTCCTCGTCAACCTTAAGGAGAGCTCTTGCGATACCGTGTCTGATAGCACCTGCCTGACCTGTGTATCCGCCGCCCTTAACGTTAACCTTTACGTCATACTTCTCTGTTGTCTCTGTAGCAACGAGAGGCTGACGAACGATAACCTTAAGTGTCTCGAGACCGAAGTAATCATCGATGTCTCTGTTGTTGATCGTTATATTGCCCTTGCCCGGTACGATATATACTCTGGCAATTGATTTTTTTCTTCTGCCTGTTCCATAGAACTGAGCTGCTGCTTTTTTAGCCATCTTAGTAATCTCCTTCCAAATCTAATTAAAATGTAAGTACTTCAGGCTTCTGAGCTGCATGATTGTGCTCGCTTCCTGCATATACGAATAACTTCTTGTACATCTGTCTTCCGAGAGGTCCCTTGGGAAGCATTCCCTTGACAGCCATCTCTACAACCTCTTCAGGCTTCTTGTTCATCTTCTCGCGAAGAGTTGTCTCTTTCATACCGCCGACATAGTCTGAGTGGTGGTAGTAGATCTTCTGATCAAGCTTCTTGCCTGTTACAGCAACCTTGTCAGCATTAATTATTATTACGTAATCACCGCAGTC
Source organism: Lachnospiraceae bacterium (assembly GCA_016290615.1). GTDB lineage: Bacteria > Bacillota > Clostridia > Lachnospirales > Lachnospiraceae > Colinaster. Next base: position 10,387 of record JAEEUS010000058.1, read on the forward strand.
GATATGGGGTGTAAATATAGGCTTATTCTTGCCTCTGAGTACCTTTGCTACTTCTGAAGCCAAACGACCTAATGTCTGACCTTCAGCGTCAACAACGTACCATTTTCTATCAATAGTAGCCGGACTAGCCATAAATGTCTTCATCGTATATCCTCCAAAATACTAAATAAACGTAACATGTGAACCTTACATCGGGGCTATTGATGCGTTGCTCACCAGCATCCGGTGTTCCTTCCATCTGAAACACCCACGCTCGAATATTATACTAAACGCTTCCACGTGTGTCAACAACTTATTTAAAAAGGTTTAAAAGCTCTTCAGGCTTGTTTATCATGTGATCGAAGTCTTTTACCTTTCCGAATCCGTAACCTGCAAAGATGAAAGGCTCGTTCGCCTCTTTACATGCGTTTGCATCCATGATCGTGTCTCCGACGTAAACGCTTTTTTTGAGGCTGTATCTTTTATTCATAAGTTTGATATTTTCAGCCTTAGAAAGACCGTTGTCGCCGTGGCAGATCTTGTCTGTTACGTAAGGTTCCAAACCAAGGTGCTTCATCATTATCTCTATATAGCCGCTCTGGCAGTTGCTTACTATGATGACGGGGCACTTTTTGGATAGTTCTTTGATAGTTTCTTCTATATTAATATAGCTATGACCGCTTATGCGGCTTATGTAGTCTTCCTCGTATTCATTGCAGACTTTTTCAAAGCGTCTGAGTTCCTTATCGGGAACACCGGGAAGGATGTCTCTCATTATCTCTATCATGGGAAGCCCGAACAGGCCCTTTAGTCTGTCAGCCGTTACCTGGACGTATCCGAAGCCTGTATCGGTTAATGCCTTGTTCCAGGCTTCAGTGACGACAGGCGTCGAATCCCATATGGTGCCGTCGACATCAAAGATGATCCCGTCGGGTATAAAGTTTAGTTTCTTCATATATATATAACCTATCTGCTTATCAGTCTCTTTTCAAAGTGCTGGTAGTCCTTGCAGGAGTTCCAGTCACCGCCCCATTTGAATCCGTGCTGTTTAAAGAGTTTGTAACACAGATCGTTCTCATCTATCTTGTATGGAAATTCATTGTCACGGTATGCATAGAACACGCTCTGTGTGGGACAGATATAATCAGATCCGTTTTCTCCCTTGCCGTATTCAACGTAAGGGTTGTAGAACGGATTTACATCAATGGCTAAACCATATGCGTGGTAGCTAAGCTTTGTTGATCTGTCAACAAGGCGGTAGTTAAAGCATGACGTGTTGTTTGCTTCCATTGACATATCATCATCGGCATCATACTTATCAATTAAAGATACTTCCTCTAACATATATCCCGATTCGTAGAGCTCCTTAAAGATCTCCAAAAGATCCTCGGCGATAAGCTCGTTGCAGACAAGCTCTCCGTCTTTTACATTTCCTTCAAAGTCGTTGTACTTTATAACGACATGACGCAGCATGTCAAAGTTAACGATAGATTCGTCTATGTCATCGGCATAAGACTTGCCTCTCATCTTTTCCTTGAGCTCGTCACTTATCTCTTCGATGTAAAAATCACCGTTCTGGGCCTCATTAACCGTTTCGGTCAATTTGTAATTTTCGCCTGTTTCAGGTGTTGGTTCGGGGGTTGGAGTCGGTGTGGGAGTTGGTGACGGTGTCATCGTAATCTCGGGAATATCGCTTATCTGCGGTATTTCTTCGATCTCGGGAACCACTGACACATCTGTCGTTTTATTCCGCTCGGCCACATCGGCAACAGTCTCGTTTCCGCCCAGGCTGTGAGCGATTATGACGCAGCCTATTATTATGAAGATGATTATAGAAAGATACTTTATCAGTTCCTTTTTCACTGTTTCATCTCCCAGTCAATGTTTAAAAGGGTAAGGCCCTCAGGCGGAGCGGTGGGGCCTGCCTTTGTTCTGTCCTTTGATTCAATGATATCCTTTATCTGTTCGGGCTCTGTCTTTCCTCTTCCGACATCCATAAGGGTTCCTGCAATGATGCGGACCATGTTGTAAAGGAAACCGCCGCCTGTAACATCTATATAGATCTCGTTTTCGATCTTTCCTATCTCGATACTATCAATGCTTCTTACATGGCTAACTGCGGTGGAGCCTGATGCACAGAAGCTTGAAAAATCGTGGGAACCCAGCATGTATTTGGCTCCCTGTCTCATAAGATCGATATCAAGGATGTAGCTTACATGCCAGCAGTATCTTCTCTTTAAGGGATCGGGAAACTGTGAATTGTCTATCCTGTATCTGTATGTCTTTTTTGTCTTTATCTTTCTTGGATGGAAGTTATCCTTTACAACAAGGGATCTTCTTACAACGATATCGTCGGGAAGCATGCTGTTTAAGGCCGTAGCGTACTTTTCAGGCTCGATGTTCATCTCAGAGTCAAATACGGCAAGATTGCACATGCCGTGGACCCCTGCATCGGTCCTGCTGGCACCTATGACCTCGATCGGTGTGCCTGTAAGCTTAGTCAGGGCTTCATTCAGCTTTCCCTCGATCGTATCTTCGTTTTCCTGCATCTGCCAGCCATGATAGTCTGTACCGTCATAGCTGACCACAAGTAAGATCCTCTTCTTATCCATGTATCAGTTCCTTCCGAATGCTATCACCAGTAACATTGTTCCCAAAATAACCAAATAAGACAGTAAATCCGCTTTTTTATATTTTAAAGGCTTCATTCTCGTTCTGTTTATATCGCCCCTGTAGCATCTGGCTTCCATTGCCATGGCAAGATCTCCCGCTCTTCTGAATGCGGAGATAAGAAGGGGAACGAGTAATGGAACGAGAGCCTTTGCTCTCTTAATTATGTTGCCGTTTTCAAAGTCGGCTCCTCTTGCCATCTGAGCCTTCATTATCTTGTCTGTCTCTTCAATGAGGATGGGGATGAAACGAAGTGCTATGCTCATCATCATCGCTATCTCATGGACAGGCACTCTTATCCTTTTTAAGGGGTTTAGAAGCTTCTCTAAGCCGTCTGTGAGCTGATTAGGTGTGGTGGTTAATGTCATAAGGCTTGAGCCTAAAATAAGGAATGTGAGCCTTATAGCCATCTTTACGGCTGCATCTATGCCTTCCTTGGAAATAGATATCTTCCAGAAGGTAAATACGACCTCTCCCTTTGTCATAAAGAGGTTAAAGATTACGGTCAAGAGCATGAGTACGATAATGGCCTTCATGCCTCTTATCATATATTTAAAGGGTACCTTTGAAAGCTTTATGGCAGCAAAAAGAAATGCAGCGGCTATCACATAGCCGATCGCATTCTTTGCCAAGAAGAGCGTGATGATAAAAAGGAAGGTTCCCGCTATCTTGGTCCTGGGGTCTAATCTGTGTATGAAGGAATCTGTCTGGTAATACTGACCAAGGGTTATGTCTCTGATCATTTCTTTTTAAGCTTTCCCGTTATCTCTCTTACTGCTTCATCTATCGTTGTTATGTCTGTTGATACGTTAAATCCTGCGTCCTTAAGGGCATGCATCGCATATGTTACCTGGGGGATGGCAAGACCCATCTCTTCAAGCTCTGTAACGTGCCTAAATACCTCTTTGGGAGGTGCATCGTATACTAGCTTACCCTTATTCATGACAAGTATCCTGTCAACGAAGTTTGCCACATCATCCATTGAGTGGCTGACTAAGATGACAGTGATCTTTTCTGTCTCATGTAAATTCTTTATAAGTTCCAGGATCTCATCCCTGCCCTTGGGATCTAACCCTGCAGTGGGCTCATCTAAAATGAGTACTTCAGGCTTCATCGCAAGGACTCCTGCGATCGCTACCCTTCTTTTCTGGCCGCCGGATAAGTCAAATGGCGACTGATAAAAGAGGCTCTCATCTATGCCTGCAGCTTTAAGGGCTGCAAAGGCACGAAGCTCTGCTTCCTTTTTATCGCATCCCTGGTTCTTCGGGCCGAAGCATACATCATCAAAGACAGTGGCTTCAAAGAGCTGGTGTTCTGGGTACTGGAATACGAGTCCGACGCGGCTTCGCAGTTCCTTTATCGGATAGTCCTTATCGGATATATCCTTTCCGTCAAAGTAGACTTCACCCGCAGTCGGTTTGATAAGTCCGTTCATGTGCTGGACAAGAGTGGATTTACCTGACCCGGTATGACCGATAAGACCGATGAACTCTCCGTCCCCGATCTTAAATGAAATGTCGTTTAATGCATCGATCTTTAATTGTGTATCAGCATCATAGCTGTGAAATACATGATTAAATATGACCTGCATATCTGAGTAATGCCTCTTTTAATTCATCTATGGTGAGTATCCCGTCAGGGATATTTATTCCGTTCTTTTTAAGTTCATGTGCAAGAAGTGTTACCTGGGGTACGTCAAGTCTGAGTTCTTTAAGCTTTTCAACCTGTGAGAAGATCTCTCTCGGGGTACCCTGCATGACTACTTTGCCCTTATCCATTACTAGTACCCGATCTGCATGGATCACTTCCTCCATGTAGTGGGTTATGAGTATGACAGTCATGTTTTCGACGTCATTAAGAGCTCTGGCAGCTCTTATCACCTCATAGCGGCCGTTTGGATCTAACATTGCAGTCGGTTCATCCATTATGATGCATTTGGGATGCATGGCGATTACGCCTGCGATGGATACGCGCTGCTTCTGTCCTCCGCTTAGCTTATTGGGGGAGTGCTTCCGAAACTGCCACATGCCGACAGTCTTAAGGCTCTCTTCAACTCTCTCCCAGATCTGGGCAGTCTCCACGCCAAGGTTTTCTGGACCGAATCCCACATCCTCTTCAACTACCTGGCCTATGATCTGGTTATCGGGATTCTGAAATACCATTCCGGCTCTCTGTCTTATGTCCCAGGTCTTTGTTTCAT
>JAEEUS010000013.1 GCA_016290615.1 Lachnospiraceae bacterium
AGTGCCTGGAAGATGTAAAGGAGGAAATCTGGAATTGGCGGAGAATATAGAATTAAAGAATAATCTTATGTCGTTTAGAGAGGCATTTAGAGAATTTACGGATTATTATACCGTGATAGGCGGAACAGCTTGTATGATCCTTATGGAAGAAGCAAGCAGAGACTTCCGAGCAACAAAGGATGTTGACATGATTCTGATCATGGAAGATGGTGGTGAGGAGTTTTGTAAAACTTTTTGGGAATACATTTTGCGCGGGAAATACACATGTGGTTGGAAGAATTCTGAGCCGCACTATTACAGATTTACTGAACCATCCCCGGGCTTTCCATCACAGATAGAGTTGTTTTCCAAGCGAACAGATTTTGAACTGGATTCACGTATTATTCCTGTTCATATAGATGATGATATATCAAGCCTGTCAGCAATCGCTTTGGATGAGGATTTCTATGACTTTATGAAAAACGGACGAAGAGTAATTGATGGTATGTCGGTCTTAGGGGCAGAGTATATAATCCCTTTTAAAATGTATGCATGGCTCAATAATATCGAGTTGAAAAAGCAGGGAATGAGAGTTAACTCGGATGATATCAAGAAGCATAAGAATGATGTGTTCCGATTACTGCCACTGATAAATCCTGATGTGAAGATTCAGACTGATGGAAATGTCAGAGAGACCGTTCTTTCTTTTGTTGAGGCTATGGGCTCGGAAACTGTTGCAGATAATCTTCTTTCAAACGGAAGAACGAAAGAAGAATCACTGGAGATATTCAGAAAGGTATACTTATAGATTAGTCTGATTTTGCAGAGTCGGATGCTTTGAGGCAAAGATTAAACATACAATAAAGGAGTAGTATATGCGATTTGGTTTTTCTTATGTGGGACTCATCTATCTGATAATGTTAATAGTCCCGAATATCATATGGGCAAAGAACAAACCTGTTGATTATGATAACTATGTAAAGAATGAGAACAGGATACTTCTCATATTTGAAAGAGTGGGAGAAGTACTGGTAAGCTGTCTTGTACTCATATTTGCGGATCTGAATCTGCGCTCATGGACAAAGTGGGAATTATGGCTGGTAGCATCCTTTGTGTTTATGATACTTTATGAGCTTTACTGGCTTAAGTATTTTAAGAGTGAGAAGACCATGCGTGACCAGTACAGAAGCTTTTGCGGCTTTCCTGTTGCAGGTGCTTCATTACCTGTGACCGCATTTTTCTGTCTGGCTATCCACAGGATAAACATCTTGCTCGTGATTGCAGTGATCATCCTGGGCATTGGACACATAGGTATTCATCTTGCTCATGAGAAGGAAGTATACGAAAAAGACGAGTCGGGTATCGTAAAAAAACTACTGAGATTTAAGTGGCTGATCCTTGTGGCGGCTGTGGCGATAATCCTCATGATACCTGTATGGAGCAGGAGTATATCGGGGGCAGGAGTGCTTCAGTTTTCCAGTGAAGCCGAAAGATATGAGTATGATCCCGATAATCTGCTGGGAATAAAAGCAACTGTCGCAGACGGAAGGAACATAACCTATATCTTTGAAAAGGATAAGTGCCTTTTTAACAGAAACGATGTAACAAGAGCATTGTTGAATGATAAGATATTTGCCTGCAGGCGCAATATTCCATCCGTTCATCCTGAAACGGTCGTATATAACGAAAGCAACAAAGAGGTATATCTTACCTTTTGTTTTACAGAAGATGATAACATGGAAAAAGTTGACGGATTTTATCTTTATATATCCGATGACGAATGGATAACAGTAAATCAGCCGAAAGATACCATATTCGTAGATCACTATGAGATAACCACACGTGGTTTTCAAAACGCCGGTACGGATGCTGAGTATGAGTACGCGTGGGGAAACGACTGGACACAGATATGGAATAAAGATGATTCCGGTAAGTGGAGTGAAGTCAGAGACAGACATTATTCATGGAGTACAATGCCGATTGAATAAATGCTGTATAAATATATAAGTGTTTTCGGTTGTCAGGTGTGTACGGATTAATGACTTTAGTTTTTAATCATAAGAACTGCTGACAATCTTTTTCTCATAATAGGCCTCCAATCTGATATCAAATCTTTCGATCAGATTCTTTACGAAAAAACTCGACATTATATCAAAAGATATAAATGCCGAGTCACGTGTACAGTTATATTTCAAATATATCAACGTTCCCAGACTTGCACCAATAACCAAATAAGCCTATAGAAAGTTATAACAGTCCGATATCCGAATTAAACGATCATCTCCAGTTCTCGAAGAATTCTAAAACGAGCTTATTCGTATTGATGCCGTCAAGCTCCTCAGTATACCATGCGTGCTTCGCATCTTTCACAAGGACGCCCCACACAATATCTTTATCCGAGTCTGCTCCGTACTTGCTGATGATCATACCGTCTTCTGTCTCGCTCTCGGACTGCTTATTAAGTCCGTTTGAAGAAGCCATGTAATCAATGACGTCCTCAATAGCAGGATCAAGAGCTGTCTTTGCGCTATCATCGAAATTCTTCGGAATGGATTCGTCTATCTCTCCATAGACTACAAGCATTCCAACGTCGTTCTTTTCGGGACGCTTGTTCCAGAGTGTCTTGCAAAGATCACCGCCGACACTTGCGCAGGCAAGGAATGTATCCTGAGCTTCAAGCGCGAGTCTGAAGTTCATGAATCCGCCGTTTGAGAAACCGGCGCAGAACACATGATCCTTGTCGAGCGAGTACTCATCAACAAGATAGTTTACGAGAGCTTTAATGAATCCGACATCGTCGTAATCAGGCTCGAGCCTTCCGTAGTTCCAGGACCTATAACTTCTTCCGGCCTTCGTGTTGGAAGTTCCGGATACATAGCAGACAGCGTAGCCCTTCGGAAGCGCATCGTTATCAAAACCGCTGGTGCGGCGGAAGTTTTCGGCTGAATCACCAGCTCCGTGAAGCATCACGATGAGAGGCGCGCCATTACTCTCCGGTGGAAGACTGATGACAAACTCACGCTTTATACCATCATAGGTGCAGGTGAAGACGTTTTCATCTGTTTCAGAGAGGTCCTCGAGGTCCAGTACGACGCGTTCTGTGGCTGATTCTGCTGTATCTGTTTCAGCAGCTGATTCAGTAGTATCTGTCTCTGTGGCTGATTCTGCAGATTCTGATTTTTCGCTGGCTTCGTCGGCAGATATTTCAGTTATTGCTTCGGTCATATCGTCAGCACTCGTATCAAGCTGTGGAGGGGATTCTCTTTCTCCGCATGCGCATAATGAAAATGCGAGCGACAATACCAGGATAGATGTGAATAGTTTTTTCATTTGTATTCCTCCTTTGATGGGGGATAATATCCTTTATTTAGTTGATAGAACAGATCTGGTTATTCATAGCCATGATCCTCAAAATCAGTATAACAAATGAAAGGAAAAAAATCACTATATATAAGATGTATGACAATCAGCGAAAGAAGATTCATGCTGCTTAATTGAATAGTGCTTTCATTATCATCTATATTATTAGATAATGATTATTATAAGGTGGGAGATTTTAGCTAAGGAGAAAATATATGTCATCAATAACATGTCTAAAGTGCGGCAAAGAAATATCTGATACTGTTAATTCATGTCCGTACTGTGGTTTCACAATTGAAAAACAACCTGAAAAAAAGAAGGATAAAACAGTCATATTATTCATTGTTCTGTTAGTCTTGGCAGTAGTTTTAACAGGTTTGATACTATGGTATATCCTATTTGCAAAAACATGGATAAGTATAGAGATATCCAGGGCGGATAATATAGTCGAGACAGTCAGCTGCTTTGAAAAAGAGTTTTGTTCAACTTAATTCAAATATACGTTCAAAAACACTTTTGTAAAAAGGGAGATATTTATAGAATAAAAGAAGACTTTGAAAAAGTAGAAAAACAACGTGAGGGCTCTGATTGTGAATATTATTCAAAAATATTGAGTTCTTCTATATTAAAATATTTAGATTCTAAAAAAGGGTAAGAATACAGTTAGAGTGTGGTACATCATTCAAATAAACAAGAGTCTTCAGAATATAGTCCGTCAGACTCTTGTTTTATTTTAAAGTCCTCTAATAATACTTAAATAATCCTGGCGTTGATCCACTACCGCATATATTGTGACAAGCTTTTTCGCATCATCTACCTTGTAAAAGACCAGATCCTTTTGCGTTATTAGAACACGATATCCTTGTTTCCGCAGGATTTGATATCTTGGCCTTTCTCCTATATAAGGATCATCAGCAAGTAGCATAATGGCTTTTTCTAATTCGTTCAGCTTTTTGGTGGCAGTTTCACAATCGAATTTTTCCGCCACATAAAAGACGATCTTGCGGATTAAGACATCAGCGGTGTCTGTCCGAACAACATCGTATTTCAAAATCTGCCCTCCTTAAGCATTTTCCTTATATCATCAAAAGTATCTTTTATAGGAGCAATACGATCGTATCTTACATCCTCTTCGGCTTCAGAGAGAATCTCAAGAAGTTCTAGACGAGACTTCATGCGGTTGTATTCTTCATAGGAGAGAGAAACAGTGTCTCCTTTCCCGTTTACTGTTATGATGACTGCGGTATTTGAATCTCTGCACTGCTTTGATATCTCATTATAATGGTTTCTAAGATCGGCGGATGGCCTAATATCTTCATGAATTGCAAACATGTATAGTCCTCCCTAGATAGACATATTATATCATAAAATGTCTACGAATAAAAGCGATTTCTTCATAAGGTGTAATATGAATTGTAATTACTATTGGATAGTTTAGATATCATACCAGCAAAGAAAGATTTAATACTGGCAAAATAAAAAGGAAATAGAAAGCATATGTAGAATAATATAATTGCACATATGAAGGAGGAAAACATGCATTACTGTGTATCGGATATCCATGGCTGTTATAAAGAATTCATAAAGCTTATGGATATGATAGGTTTTGGAGAAGATGATACTTTATATGTTATAGGCGACATTGTTGACAGAGGGCCGAGGCCGGTAAAGATCCTGGAATGGATGATGAAAAGGAATAACGTGATACCGATCGTTGGAAACCACGAATATATGATGATGAAGGTATTGCTGCCGGGATTAAAAGAAGCTAGTACTGAAGAAGAGATAGAAAAGACCTTAACACTAGATTATATTGTAGACACCAATATCTGGCTTTGCAGTGATAACGGAGGAAAAGTGACAGCCGATGCGTTTAAGCAGCTGTCAAAATATGAGAGAGACGACCTTCTTGATTACGTAAAGGATTTTTCCTTATATGAATCCGTTGTGGTAAACGACAAGACGTATGTGATAGTCCATACGATAGATGACAGTATAAAAAGCCTTAAAGATCTAAAGGAAAAAGAGATCACCGATTTAGAGGCTTTTTTAAATTCAAGACCTACCTTTGAAGGTAACTGGGATCAGGATGATCTTTTTGTGATCGGTCATACACCAACGTGGTTCCTTGGGAAGAAGGATTGCACGATATATAGAAATGGAAACCTCATTAACATAGACTGTGGATGTTCTATGGGCGGAAATCTGGCTGTAATCTGTCTTGAGACAGGTGAGGAATTCTATGTACCTGGCAATCAGTAAAAAACATCAACGAATAGTAAAGGAGGAGAACAATGGCATTTATCATTACTGGCGACACACACGGGACACTTGATATTCAGAAACTGATAGTGTTTTTCGATGAACATGAAAATGAGTATACCGCTGATGATTACCTGATCATATGCGGTGATGTTGGAGTATGCGGATTTAATCCTGATGACGAGAAGGAAACAAGACGCATACTAAGAGACCTGCCGGTCACTGTTTTATTTGTCGATGGCAATCATGAGCATCATCAGAGGCTTAATGATTATCCTGTGGATGAATGGATGGGAGGCAAAGTTCATGTTATCGAATCTGGAATCATTCACCTTATGCGTGGCCAGGTGTATGACATAAAAGGGATGACATTCTTTACATTCGGCGGAGCAGCCAGCATTGACAGGAATGTACGTATAGAAGGATTTGACTGGTTCCCAGAGGAAATCCCGACTCATGAAGAATATGAAGAAGGATTGGATAATCTCGAAAAATGTGATTATAAAGTCGATTATATAATATCCCATACGGCTCCTAGAGAGGTAGCAGCAGCACTTGGTTATGGAGAAGATTCAACTGATGAGATAGCACTTAGAAGATATCTGCAACAGATAGCTGATGAGGCCGACTATGAAAAATGGTTCTTCGGGCATTTTCATGAGGATGAAGTAATAGAGGATATATTCTACGCTCTGTATGACGAGCTGATTGTTGTTGAGTAAAAATGCTTATGTTATTTGATTTTACCCTTTCCTACAAAAATATAGTATGATTATTGTGTAAATAAGAAGCATTTTCTGAATAAGCCATAGAGGTAACGGCATATGATCGAAAACAAGACAAGAATATACTATGAAAATCAGGATGGATGGACAGAAGCTGATTACAATGCTCTTCATAGATACATCTCAAAGATGATCGAACACTCTAAAGATAGTGTCGGTTCTTATGATGGAAGAATCAGGCTTTATGAAATCAAAGATTTAGATATTGAAGAAATGACCGATGAAACAAAGGTTTTGTTGTATTGCTCAATAATGTCACAAAATCCGGCTCTGATAGATGAATGCGAGAATCTTTATAAGCTTAAGACTATATCTCCGCTGACAAAAAGGCTTATATTGAATCCATTTAAGAGAACTGGTTCGGCGATATATAGAAGATATAATGTTCTATATTGACTTAAAAGAAACTGACAAAAAAACCCCGTAAACATTTAGTTTACGGGGTTTTATAGAGCGCGAGACGGGACTCGAAGTTAAAAGTTTTTGAAAAAGTCCCATTTTATGCGGTTTCTGGGTGGTTACTTTTGGACGGTAACCAAAAAAGTAACCAAGATAACACATAACTGTCAACGCCTATAATACAGATCTAATTAGCCATAGGTAAACGTGAAATCATATTTATCTGTTCACGTTTTTCTGATTCGACCTTTGTACCAAAGTAGTAATGATTTCTTGTTGTGGAAATATCAGCATGTCTCATCTGTTCCTGAACGAGTTTTTCGCTTACGCCCATTTCCAACATCTCACTACAATACGTTTTTCTTAATTTATGGCAACTCCTTACCGTGATATTTAACTCTACACACAATGCTCTCAAAGCTTTATCAAGTTTATTGTCGGTTATATAATCACCGTTTTCTGCCATAAACCAATCAGAAGATTCATTATTCAGTTTTCTTAATTCCAACATATGTTTGTAAACCGTTATGGCATCATTTGATAATAAAATGATCCCATTGCTGGATTCGGTCTTTGGAAAATCGGATACGATCCTATGAGATTTTCCGTCGTCGCCTTTTGCTTTAGATAAGGTTCTTTGAACGTGAAGTTTATCGTCCCCGACAAAATCACTGAGTTTCAAGGTACACGCTTCGCCAACTCTTAACCCGGTAAAAAGTATAAACAGCAATCCCACATGTCTCATGCTATCCCAGTAGTGTTGAATGATATGAGAGATGATCATATCAACTTCATCATCATTAAAGACTTGCTCTTTAAATTCTTTGGGTTTGAACTGCCTTGATGATGGACTGTACATAGATACTAATTCCTTTACATATATACAGGTATATCTCTTATATACTTTTGCATATGAAAATACGCCTGTGATTATCCCCTTTAAGTTATTGAATGCTTTTCTTGCAATAGTACCTCTGAATCTGTTGAGTACATCATCTAAAAACATCATGATGTCTTCTTCACGGATCCTGTCGATTCTGGAAGTATCTAAACCGGTACCTTCTATGAAACGGTGATAATCATTATCTTTCCGGTCATATGTATTCTTAGATACCTTTCCACATTCCAGAGTGTAATCCTGATACATTTTAAAACACTCACCAAAGGTTGGAATATCTATGTGTTCCTCATATTCTTTTACTAAAGCAGCCTCAAGTTTTTCTTTTGTACTACGCTTGATCTTCTTCCTACCATCAGGTGAAGTCTCGCACGGAACATTAGTGTACCATGAGCCGTTCTTACCTTGCCAGATCGCAAAAGGATGTTTTTCTAATATTTCAGCTTTTTTCAATTCTTCAACATCTGTTGTAATTCTGGACATATCAAGTATATCATGTTCGATGGCGTACTTCAAATTGTCAAAGTCGGAATCACTTAGCTTTGTAGACACGAGGCTTCACCTCCTTTCAAAAAAAATAGACCCACATATTTGTGCGTCCGTAATGGTAACTTTGTTATATTCTTATATTTGTTTTGATCATCTCGTTAATGAATGATCTTTATGTTTAGTAACTGCTTCTTTTGACATGAGTACATCAATATTTTTTGATGCAGTCATCAGCTGTTTATGGTCAGAGTTCAATTTGTGATATTCATCATAAAGAGCATCCTTCTTCTGTATGAGATCATCAAGCTGAGCTTTGATATCTGCTGTCTTGGCAGCAGGGTCTATATCTTTAGATGAAAGAAACTTACATGCTGATCTGAATAACATCATACCGGCCGAGTGTTCTTCTTCATATTGTTTACTTTTACCTGATCTTAAGTACCCTGCATAAACATTATTGTATTTGTCTCTGCGCTCAAGTGCTTCATATACCTCTTTTAGTTCGGAGATCTGTTCTTCATACTCTTTAATAGCTGAACGCTTATCCTTGATAGCATGAGCCCATTCTTTCTGTTTTTCTTCGATCGCAGAAAGAGAAGAGATGCCATGTGTATTTAAAAATGCATATGTGGCTGCTATGTTTTTTACTTCCGATAAAGCGACCTTGTTTTGATATGCAGGACTCTTTATCATATCCAGTCTGTCGGACAGATCTTTTAAAAGACCGATCTGCTGTTTAGGTGGTGCAATGTATGGAGTAGCATCAACATCTTTATATCTTATCCGTGTTATGATCGTGTCCTTAGTATATCTGTCCCCAAGATTTTTAAGTCGCATATAACGCTGGCTGCCTTCTTTTTTGATCGAATAATTATCATTGGTAATCTTGATCTCATAACCTGATTTCTTTAACATCTCGATCAGTTCATCAAAAGAATTCACAAGAGGTATGTATGAGTCGATCGTGTTTTTTAACACCTGTCTGTTTGAGTTGTTTGCCCTTACATCTTTATATTTGTAGTAAGGCTCAGCACTTTTTACGTTACTCTTTATAACGGACAGACCATATGATGCACATAATTCATCATTGATGTCTCTCATCTTATTGAACGAAGTATAATTCTGTCTGAACTTCTTATGATCGGTAAATGACACATTGTTAAATATGATGTGGTTATGAATATGATTCTTATCAACATGTGTCGCCAAGACAAATTCGTGCTCACCGTTAGTGTATTGCATGGCAAGTTTTTTACCTATCTCATGTGCTAGTTCAGGAGAAATCTCACCCGGTGCAAATGACTGGATGATGTGTTGTGCTTTCACATTTCCGATCTTTGTACCATAAGAAGCTGTCTGTTCGAACTCTATGTCTGCTGTATGGGAAGCGCATCCATAAGATGAAACGAGTATCTCATCATCGGTCTTATCCGGATTGGTTATGTAATTGATCGCATCTAATACTGAGTACCTGATAGGATGTATCTTTGATATTGCCATATGCTCACCATCATTCCTTTTATCTCATCAATAGTTTCCTTGGTCACGCTGTCACCTGAATTCAATGCATGAGCTATCTGATTTATGTTGTTACCGATCTTGTTTAGCTCATAGGTAAATTTCTTTATCTGCTCAGAATCATCGATCACAAAAAAGTATGCATCGATCATACTGCGGCGTGCATACTGTGAAAAAGAAGTTACATGTGCAAGCTCCATTCTCTCTTTAATAGCTTTTTCTTCAGCATCCGACAGATAAATAAGATGTGCGTTTTTTCTTTTTCTGTTTGGCTTTTCTCTGTTCATTTTTTACTTCCTCCTTTCTTCATGTTCATAAATAAAAGTGTTAAGGGTTTGGGGTTACTCCAAAAATCATGGCAGCTTTTTAGCTGACATCTTGCAACTGTGTATATACAGTTGCTATGCTTGCGATTACTGAAAAATGAAATTTACTCTGATTTACAGGCTCAAAAAACAGACTCATAAACACGCGAAAAAATGACAACAAAAAAAGACATCCGCAGTAGATGTCTTAAGAAAACCGGCGTGTTGACTAACGTTATAATGATCCCTGTAATAGCAGGGCGGATGATAGATACGGCATATGGTATGATCGCTTCATCATCTGTTTTATATTCTTTCTGCAATACCAGAATAGCATGTTTGGTTCACTCATCATATACATTAAAAAATGTTCTTACTGTGGAATTACCTGACTGATGTCGTCAATAAGAACATTAAAAAAGACATCTGTAAAGATGCCGTAAGGAGATCTTTATGCTTGTTTATGATACCATCTTAGCACGATGTGCCTCCCTGTAAAAGGTATAAATATAACCGTGTTATTCTATAAATATAGCCGAGTGATTCTAAAATCATATAAAGTATCATGGATGATCTGCACGTTGTTTATATTAACATGTTAACACGGATGTAACTAAAAGCAATACTCATCAGGGTATCGGTTTGGTACCAATTAGGTTTACCGGTCCTTCGTTGCCGGAGTCTTTAAAAGATTCTTATGATATCATTGTAACATGTATGTTTGGAAAAAAGTGACCGTCTTATTCCCATCTTATTCCACGTGTATTCCATTTGGTTGTCGACTACATCATTCCTGAAGATATCATCGAGCAATGATGTCGGATCTTTTACAATAACATAATATCACACTGGATCATTCAAAAAAAGGCATTCAAATTAACACGTTATTAACAAAATATCGATACAATAGTCTTGAATAAAAAAGATCAGTCACTAAATGTCCTGATCGTTTACAATAACATATTAACATGATGATGTTCCAAATAAAAGGTAGCGATCTGTGTCAGATCTGTACATTTACTGTGGAATTGAAATGACATTCTTCTCGAATGTCATGCAGTCTTAAATGTTTTTTGTTGATGATATAATGGTATCGCACTTAAAAGAAATAATAATACTCCTATAGGTAGAATAGTCAGTGGATCTGTTATCTCAATCTTTCATAATACTATTATCACATATTAAAAACTGACAATCAAGACAGTTTGGCTTACAAATCATTGATAAAACATTAAAGTCAGTCATGGCTTTTGATATTTATACTATAACAAAGCAATCCCCGAAAAAAATAACATATAGTTCTCGACTTATTCCACATCTGTTCTTAGATTCAGGTATTGTGTTTTAGCAACATCAAAAAGGTTATATGTATCTTTTGTTTTTATTCTTCATGATACGATTATCACACGTCTAGATTTTTCAATCAAGGCATTATGGTAGATTGTATATATATCAAACATATATAAATTGTCTGTTTTATAAAATGACGAAAAAGATTCTTGTGTTCTAAAAACATGGCATACCTATTTGATTACCATGCTTTTGGGATGCGCCACTATTAATAGTATTGAATGAATATGATCATTTATATCCTTAATCCTCTTGGCTATCATCTGCTCTGAATATGAGTCTGTCAAGGCAACATGAACTGATAAGTGATCCACCTTGACAGGCGAATAGACGGAGCCATAATATGAAAATGAGGATTAATGTAAGCATACTAATTGATTGAACTATTGAATGCAAATCATATCAGTTAAAATAGGCCCTGCTTGATAACGCCACCACTACGATAAATATAGATACTGGTTATTCTGATTATGTTACATAGAAAAAACAAGATGATCAAATCAGCTGAAAATTGCACGGATAATAAAAGAATAAGTAAAGGACTAGTTGTCTTCATAGTATTTGCAATCATCCTTGCTTTAGGAGCGACAGTACTCTTCATTACGCAGAGCACTGCTGTTCAAGAGCGTATCGCTCAAAAGAAACTGGAGAAAGAGACTTTTATATGGCCTGATACATATATTGCTTCTTTAATTCCTATACCACAGAGTAATAATGGGCATATAGGTTTTAGCAATGAGAATACACTAGCAGTTGACATTTATAAAACATCTGAGGATGATTTCTTAGAATACAAAAGAAATTGTTTCGCACATAGTTTTTCTTATTGTACTAACGAAAACAAGTACACGTATTCTGGATATGATTTGAATGAAAACATTATAGAGATTTCGTATGACATAAATAATAAATCAATGAGTATCTATGCACATGAGAGTGAGGATGCGAGTTTGCTTAGAGGTATCAAGCATTATGAATTGGAGTATTATTCTTATCCATACACTGTAGGAGCTAGTGACAACTGTCATTATGATTCTGTTGTGAAGAAATACCTTACCCCTAAGTTAACAACTGTTGCTGCACTGAAAAAAGAATTCCCCTTTTCTGAAGCAGCAAAAGAAAGAGCAACAATAAGGCGAGGAATCAAACTTGATGATTCGGATATGATATGGGTTTATGCTTCATGTATAGATGATTATCAAGGAAAAAAAATAAAACTTATATATGATAAACTGAATATAACAGATAAAGAATTAGATATAAAAACTCATTTCAAAGTTATTAATTCAGATTCATATATTGAGTCTTATTTAGAAAAAAGCAGACTTATCGTAATATCTATTTTTCCTGTCGATACAGAAAGAGTCAAGAGTAGTGATATAAGTGATTTGTCTGAAGAAAACATGGGTGTGAACTATGAGTATCAGGATGGTCTGTATATCGTAGATGGAGATATGGCATTCATGCACAGAATTGTACTGACAGGAAAAGATCCAAATGCCAGATATGGATCAAAGTACATTGTTCTAACAAACAATCCTGATATTACATTTGAAATTGTAAGTCGCAGCCTGTTTAGCAGCAATTCCAATGACTGGCTCACAGATACTGTCATCATTGGAATGCATGTTATAGATGATAATGGGAACATCATTCCGGACAACCAGGATGAAATAGAGGATTGTGAGGTCATAAAAACTCAAACATCACCTGAAGGCCGTATTATATTGACAGAATATAAAGGTAAAGTCACATGTGAATGTGATATTGATCATGATGGTAAAACAGAAATTATATCTGTAGACTATTTAGAAACACTCAAAGATGACCAGATACCGATCAATATGACAATAACAACTAAAGATGATGGAACAGAATTATGGAATGATGATTATATAGGTCTTCCTAGCTGTGCATGGAAAACTTACTATGTGACAGTTATAGACGACGATGTGTATCTAATAGAATACTACCCACCTGAAGAATCACAGGGACTGTATTACTATTCATGTAAGGTATTCAATATTGATAGTACGGGAAATGAAGTCATCTATGCTGATATATCCGGTGACACCGAGGATGCGATAGAAGAATTTAACAAAGAAGCATCACAATATTTGGATAATGCCTATCTTTTGATATCTACAAGGGATGGAGAGATTAATACTAATAAATAAGAGAAACTCTGTTATAAAAGGAATTGGAATTATGAATGGTTGCAAAGAATGCAGCATATATCAAATACGACACAATATGTGTGAATGCGAAGAATGTCCGGGGTGTGGAAAGAATACTCTAGTTTGGAAGCAGAGTGAAATTGGCACGCCACATATGGAATGTACAGAGTGTGCTTATACAATCGGAGTAGACCTGAATACGCCATGTGAGCTTGATCCGGTATTCAACAAAAAGCTTTTAATAGTAATTGAACCACAAGCTGAATTGCCATCAAAAGATATCATAGTTATTATGGCTAAGTAATTTGAAATGAATTCTCTTCAGATGCGTAATAAGTTGATTGATGGGTTTTCCACTGAAGTGAGTCGTGAAAAAGCTGAGAAACTCATAAGTTTTTTGCAGGGTAATAAGATTGCTTATAAGGTTGAAGGTTATGTGGATTTGAGAGAAAAGTATACGTTTTATACGGAATGTGGATATCCATATTCTCAGATGCGGACTTATTTAAGTATTGATAGAGGACAAGAATGATATGGACATCAAGGAATGATATTGCTGGTTCAAGGCATAAAGGATCAGATATCACATCATACCTGATTAAAGATATAAAAGGACTGGATATGTTATGGATTTAAAAGACACGAGTAAATATCTTAGTTTAATATTGCGTCATAAACCGGAAGTGATAGGTATTGATCTTGATGAACATGGCTGGGCTAATGTGGATGAATTGATCAAAGGCATATCCAAAACACATAAGCTTGATATGGATATTCTTGAAGAAATAGTTCAGACAGATAATAAGCAAAGATATTCATTTAATGAAGATAAAACTTTGATAAGAGCTAATCAGGGACACTCAATTCCTGTTGATGTTGAGTTGGAGAAACAGAAACCACCAAAGTATTTATATCATGGTACCGGTGAAAAGTTTAGAGCATCTATTGATGAACAGGGCCTCATTCCCAAGGGCAGATTATATGTACATTTATCTTCAGATATTGATACAGCTATAAATGTCGGAAGCAGACATGGTAAGCCAATAGTATACAGAGTATGGTCGGGTTTGATGAATGAAAAAGGGTATGAATTTTATAAATCCGTGAATGGTGTATGGCTTACTAAAGAAGTTCCTACGGAGTACATCAAGAGAGAAACGTTTGATGATAAGGAAATAGAAAACGTAATTCAAGATATTAATTCTATTCTTCTGAAGACAGAATTGGATGATGAAAACGAAGATGATACATCAAGAGCAGATGCAATATTAGAACTTGATAATGTATATTCCTGGGAAGTATTACAGCAGGCAATGTTCAAAATATTATTAGATGATAACAGATCGGAAGATGACTACTATCAGATGGCCGTTGTGATATGGTATGCAATTCTTGAAAACAAAAAAAGAATAACGAATGATCAAGTACTCTTGAAATTCAAGAAAAAAACCATAATCGGATTATTGTATTATAGATTGAGGCATACGGATATCGCAGAGAATCTGATCTGGAGTATCACATGTGAACTGTATCATTTGGATTATTGTAATTCCGAATATGATCCTTTGAAGGATGAAAAAATCATATCCAAACTCGAGTATTATGGGATAAATACACAATAAAACACACTATTGTTTACTTTTAATTGATAAAGGGTAATTTAACTAGTTTATAGTGTATCAAAAGGAAGAAAAGGATAAAGGTTTATATCATGAGAAAATACAGGGAAGTTTTTTGCCCGGTTTGTGAAAAAAAGTACATGACATATGTTCATGATGACGAAGGTTATGATGTTACCATTCGGCAGGTAGATAAAACTTTGCATGGGTGGTCAGATTATTGCCCTAAATGTAATACATGTCTTTTTATTGAAGATCATGTCCTTGAAGGAAGAAAAATGGATGATTTTGACGAAAAAGATGTTCAACAGAAGTTCGTTCTGAGATAGAAAACGGAGGTTTCTATGACAAGACTTGAGAAAAATGAAACTTCTAATATTAGGAAAGAAATGAAATTTTTGAATGATAGTATTATTCCATTTGTAGGCACAGAAACATTCAAATTGGGAGCTACTCTGCAAAATGTAAGAACATATCTAAAGAGCAATAATATTAGATTTAATCAGAGTGTTAATCCTAATAAAGGGTGTACACCTGAAGTACCATGGACATTTATTGAGATCGAGAAGAGCATAACGCTTTGTTTTGTTAAAGATATTTTATTTGAGATTCTTTTTGAGAATGAGTATAAAGGTATGCTTCCCAACGGATGTTCAATCGGCACAAAAATGTCTGAGTTAGAAAAAAAGGATCCGACTCTACAATATAATGATGCAGATGAAGATTTTATTTCTGAGAATGGATATTGGATAGGTGATGAGATTGAGACAGGCCTAATATGCTCGATCACAGTTTTTTTGCCCGAAGTTGACGGAGATGATTTTTTTAAATATGAATGGTTGGAAAAATACTTGAACAAGGAATAAATCATTATGAATGATGAATCGAAAGAAATATTATCCAAAGCAATATCAGATGTCGGATACTGGCAGTGGTGGGATGAGGTCGAAGGTGATGTCATGGTAGAATTCGGCGGAGTTCTTCTGTATGACGAATCAAAGAAAGGAAAAAAGCCAAGATCGAGTACACTCGCACTCTGCTACTATAATAATGCTTTTCTTATATATCTTGATAATGATACTATCCCTAAATGGTATGATCTTCTCCATGAGGATGCAATCGATCCGCCTACTCTTGATCCGGATGGTTTTATCTTTGATGATAAGGCATATGCCATAGAACTGCTTGGCAGATTCAAGAAAAGACATGGCCCGTTCTCAAGTGAAGCCGAAGCCAGGGAAACCATCGAAAATGCCAAGAATATCCTTGCTGCGACATGTGGCGATTACGGTTTTATCATCGGTGGAGATATCACCACTGTATATAACAGAAACGGTGAATACTCAGATACTGATATAAAGAGATTATCAAAAAAATGGTGGGAATACTGGAAAGACTACTGGAATAAACGTGGAACAAAAGATGCATACGATTCAGATTATGCATGCGAAGTCACAATCCCATGCAAATAAATACTCTCCGCACATAATGTACGGAGAGAATATTGATCAGTAACCAAAATGACAGCGAATCAGTCTTCCTCACCGCCTTCAGCGGCAACTTCGGCATCGATCATCGCCTCGGTGTCAGCTGCAATTTCTTTATATGTTCCGATAAGATTAGAGATAAATTCACGTGTGGTAAGGTCGCCATCTTCATATATCTCTACTATTGCACCTGCTTTTACCAGTTCATCATAACAGCGTCTTACTCTGCGAATACCTGAATCATCGATATAATCACAGTCAAATACAAAATGATTGGCATCTATGGCATTTTTAATCTCAGCCATAGAAATAGGATTATATTTACGGATTATTTGTATACATTTGGCCATTGAACCAGCGGATTTTATGACCAGACCGATCTTATCATCTGTTGTATAGCTCATTATATTAACTCCTAGAATTCTTTTATGTACATGGTTTGCATGCCAGGTAGACTGTTCTTAGGATTATCTTCATGATATACCTTAATCGTCCACCATTTAGATGATTACTTTACCGTCAATCAGACGAATGACTTGATAAGTCAATGCGGCGTTTTACCATACTTTGAAAGAAATCATCATAGGACAGTCGAAGAATAAGGAAAGAATAAATGACATATTTTCGGAGAGAAGTGCATGTGACGCAGGTGTCAGTGTATTCTCGCGAGTTAAGTCGTTTCGAATCGTTCGTTACGGCTTTTTTATTTCGTATCGATAATCTTGCCATCCCCTGAATTTAAACGGTCATATTTGAAAGAAATTAAAAGTTCCTTTAAAGTCCTTTTTATTGGACAGGTATTGATGCATACTTATATTTGGATGACTTTGTGTTTGTAGCTTAGATATTAGTAAGCATGTTCAACTGAGATGGATGCTTCGGTAGATACATCACCGTTGTAGACATGATCTGAAAGAAGCTGCTTGATTTCATCTGGAAGGACAGATACATTTATCGGTTCTACGGGAATCGCAATGCAATTGTATATTTCATCATTGTCGTAGTCGGTTATGTCATAACAATAGATTCCTTTAGATGCTAGATCGATTGCATCTTTAGTAAGATCATTCTCTGAAGTAGGAATCAATAACTTAGCCTCGGTAATCTTGGGTGCTGTGTTAGTAAAGTATTCTAAAAGCATATCGGTTTCTTCGCGGCTTTTGCATACGTATTCAGGAACATTACCGCATCCGGCTGATGTACATTCGAAAATATTGCCATTTGTATCAACGGCGAACCACATTATATCTTCGCATTGAAGATCAATATCACTAATTCTCATGAGTAGTACCTCCTATTTTATGAGATCTGAAAACATTTTTTTGCAGTTGATGCAATAAGGTCGTCCTTCTTTGGTACGTGGACGTATTGCATGTGTTAGCTTGATATCTGAAATTTTGCTACCACTTAATAAAAGATCATTGACAACGTGAAATTCGGCACAAACACCAATTTTGTTCTTAGTAGACAACCCTTTGGTACCGACACCGCCAATCATTTCGGCACGCTTAAGTAATTCCGGATGGATTTTTTCGGGAATTTCGCCGGCGAATGCGGTGGCTATTTTGCCTGTTTTAACATCGTAGGCACCTATGGCCATAGATGGTTTTTTACTTCCTTTATAGTTGGCAATCATTGTGTGCACAGCTTTATAAGCTGTTGCTCTTAACATTTTAGCATTTGCTGTGCTAGTAGGGAAGAGGCCACTTCTGGCTTTACTCATACGACTTCCTCCTTTCGTAGTATTCACTGGTTTTACTAGGAAATACTATGATGGCCACGCCCTTGTTTCGAAGTTCATCGAAACATGGATAATTGGCGGAGCCGTATACGATAAGTGTATGTGGTGTTAGTAATTCGTACATTTTTCGGAGTCCATCGGCAAAAAGCGCGTAATTAAGTTTGTACTTAAGACTACTTGCTACGGTTCCTAATGCGAGCATGCTGTTATGTGGATTGCCATCAAAGCAGTACTCCCATGTGTCAGGCGTGTTCCATCTGACATTGCTGATTACTTCGAAACCATGGGATGCAACCCAAAAGCCAAACGCGTTCATCCTGTAGTAATTCCATCGTTTTAGTGGATCGGGAAAATCTGCGTAGGTTGATGGGTCGGGTAAGATGATGCCATCAAAATGCGAAATGATTTCGAGTACTTTTTCGGGATAGATCCAGAAGCTGCTTTGTTTCCCATCAAATTTGGAATCATCGATGTAAAAATGAATAAAGGCATTCACGTGATAATCGTCTGATTTGCCACGCAGATTCTTTTTGTGGATTGTTTTGGCTTCATCGTATCCAATGAGTTTACTGGGAATCTTTTTGGCAGTAGTTGGACAAAGAGGAATGTCATGGGGTGAGAATGTGGCGTTTACAACCATGAAAGCATTCCAAATGTCGGTTAAGCCGGCTCTGTTAATTGGTGCAGTTTTGTGCACAGTATTTTTCTTCATTGTTTTACCTCCTTGTGAAGAAATAGAATTTTTTTACAAGATGAGAATAAAAAAATTCGGAAGAATAGTAGTTATTGCACGGTTTTGAAAAAGTTTTGATGGGTTTTGAAAGGAGAAAACCATGAATCTGGCAGGATATGTTAAATGCTTGCAGCAGCATGCCTTAAATAAAAGAATATCGGATGAGGAGTTTCTTAATGCTGTACTGAAACCATACATTGTAGCGGGTGAGATAGATAATAAGAAAAATGAGGAGTTACATTTTGATAAGTCAAGAACCAGCCTTATCTTAAATCGGCATGAAGATGTGCCAAGAGCTTTAAGAAAGGCCCTTAATGCAATTAAAATATATCCATGGACTGAAGATAATTTTACGGAATTTATAAATGATTACATGGCCCCAAAAGAAATACCAATGGTTGTTAATGAAATAACTGAAATGATTGAGGCGGATAATGTAATCATAGACAAAGAGTTTTTGATAGGTAAAAATTCTATACCGAATGTATTTTTAGCAGATACGTTAATAGAATGTATTAAACTGAAAAATGATGGATTTGATCCTGAGGGTGAGATATTGAGGAACGGATCATATTGCGTAAAGGTTGTATATAATGACATCCTTCAGTATGCGTTCAGAAAACGTTCTAAGATGAAAAACATAGTTGTAATACCCGTAGATACAGAGTTTCATACTCATGTTACGAGAAAATATGAAAAAAAGGAGTTGAATGAAGTATCGGCTACGTCTATTCATGGACAGTTTTTGACAAGATGGGAAAAGAGTGGAGAAAATGTAAATCTACTGCCGTCAAGGATAGCAAAGAGCATAAAAGCGACTGCCGATTTTGATGGTAAATATCCGTTAGGTACTATAGCTACCATTGAGAATGACTCAACTATCTTTTACCTGATGGCTATTTCTGATTTTGATGAAAATAACAATGCACACAGTTCAAAAGAGGATATTATTCATTGCGTGGATGAATTATCGATTTTTTATGACAAATATGGAGATGGTTATGATCTGTATATCCCGCTTATGGGCACAGGAAAGTCTCGAGCAGCTGTTTCTTTACAGGAATCTTATGATATTCTGGTTGATTGTTATAAAAAGAATAAGGCTAGAATACAAGGAAATATATATATAGTTATAAAAAAGGATTTTGAAAAACATGTTACTACAGAAGAAGGAGGAAACTAAAAATGTATTATCGAACAAGAACTTATTTAGCAGGTGACTGGGATGGTGACAGTAGCTTAATCCAACAGATATATGATTGGAGAAAGAACGGATATTTATCATTGGATTTTACTGATGCCCACGATCTTACCCAGGCAAGAGACGGAAGTTTAAACTGTACAATCAAAGAGTCACTTTCGAAAAGATTGAATGCTTCAAAAACATTCGTGCTTGTTGTGGGTGATAAGACAGACACTGTGACAAGCGGAAGTTGTCAGCATTGTGGAGATTACTCTTCGTACTATAAAACTTGTTCTCGTAGAAAAACAGTTGATTATCGTAGCTATATTAAATATGAATGTGATAAAGCTGCGCGAGATTATAGGAACAATGAAATGAAGGTTGTTGTTATCTATAACTATATGAGTGTACATAGGGATAAATGTCCTGAATCAGTTAGAAATATCGGAATTCATATTCCAGGAATCACTCGTGATAGTAATGGCAATCCCAAATATGATTATCGGGCAATAAAGAACGCTATGATGAATTAAGGGTAATTATATATGGTTCATGGATTAGAAAACTATAAATATGTGAGAGATACAAAACTGAGAAGAAACAAATTTATGGTTAATCATAACTATGCGTGTTTATTAGATTCAAATCGAAACATCAATTATTTCGGGAACACGTCGATAGCATATAGTCCAGAACTACAACTTTTCCTTTCCTAGGATAGAAATATCTATTTGAAAAAGGTAACCAAAGGTAACCAAGATTTTAACTCAGGATCCTATGAATAAAAAGTGCTGGAAATGCAGTAAAATAGGGATCTGACACAAATCAGATCCCTAAAATAATAAGAGCGCGAGACGGGACTCGAAGTCGATGGTGCCTCGCAAACCCGCATAAACACTGAAAGGAGGGCACGCTATCAACCCGGTGTATTCAAAGTGTATTCAACACACCCGCATTTTTATGTCAACCAACACGCTTGTTAACTAATGACTTTTACAGAACTCATATAGCTTGGGAATATCTTCAGTAACAGTTTCCCATAATACATTATCGATATGAGGGCTGTATATCTGTTACGATGGCTCTGTTATTCTAGAAGCAAAAGAAACGGGAGAGGGAGAAAAACAGAGAAATGACGATTAACGAAATGCAGGAAGGCTCCAGCGTTACACTTACAGTCAATTTGGGAAGTGAAGATATTATCTTTGAGACTAGTGTCATTCAGGGCTTTAATGAACCGTATAAGAAAGCATTCAGTATTGCTGCAGAACCGATCATGAAAGACGGTAAGATAGTGTCTCTTGGAAGGCATAGGATATCGGCATCTGTGATCAATCTGGCAGATAACAGGGAGTATATATATACCATTGCATTTAACGGCATGAGCAAGGATAAATCACACCTTTTGTTATTCAGTCCTGATGATGCTACTGCCGTAAACCATAGAGAGTCTTATCGTGTTTCCTGCAGCTATGAAACCGTGGCTCAAATCGGAAACAATCGAAAGACAGTAAAAGGTTTTTTGCATGATATATCCTTTTCAGGTCTAGGAATGGTATTTTCAAAAGAGGATTTCACAAACCTTTCCATTGGGGCAGAGGTATCTGCGTCCATCTATGATTATAATGAGAGAATGTATAAAGTAACTGGGCATCTGGTACGTTTCGTAGAGGACTTCGATGAAAACAAGACTCTTATAGGTGTAAAGTTTATAGAAACACCGATGGCTGTCGCAGGACTAGTGGCAGCACTTCAGCAAAAAGAGCTCAGGGTTCGGAAAAGACTTGAGGAAAAGGGAGCTAAGACCTAGATATCTCAGATGTATTCTATCTATTAAATTCCTACAATAAGTTTACATGCCCCATGGATGATGTTATTTACATGAGGAAAAATCTTAACTTATAATATAAATGGCAGGTAGAATAACAATGGTAGTGATTAAAACTTCGATTTTCCGGCGTCAAAGAGAAAGATAACAAATGAGCAAAAGAAATATTTTATTATTGTCAGTTCTTGTGATGGCATTGCTTCTTGTTGGATGTGACATAAATTCCAATATTGATCCGGCTGATAAAGAACTGGATGATGAGATTGTCAGTGTTGATAGATTCATGGAATACTACGGTGTTACAGAGACAGATATCCCTAGAGACTATATCCTGGATTTTATCATGCAATACAGATTCAGGGAGGATACATTAGCCAAGAGAGATTACTGGGCCATGGTTTCAGCTGATTATCATAATGGTGTAAAATACGGAACGGATACCGGCAGGATTTTTCAGGGAACGCCGAGTGAGCTTCAGCTTGAAGATTTTATAAAAGAAGCGGATGTGATCATGATTGAGTTTGATATGTATTATGGAGGCGAGCTGGCTTATCCGGGA
Organism: Lachnospiraceae bacterium; assembly: GCA_016290615.1. Lineage (GTDB taxonomy): Bacteria > Bacillota > Clostridia > Lachnospirales > Lachnospiraceae > Colinaster. Next base: position 22,673 of record JAEEUS010000013.1, read on the forward strand.
AGGATGACACTTGATCTTAAGAATAATAAGATATATTATGCAACAAAACAGTTCTCTGATTACACGGATGCGGAGGAGTGTGCAGATCTTACAGACGAGGATGTACAAAGCATCAGAGATGAGCTGCCTAAGCATATCTCTCAGCAAATGAACAAAGATTACGAATACAATCTTGATTATACCTTTGTGATAAGAATGAAAGATAATGAGTATAATGTAAAAGGCTATAGAGGAAACAGCGGTGATGAACTCAATTATCCCGGATTTGATACATACTGGAAGGAATTGTACAAAAAGAAATTTGGTAAAGAGTTTGTTTTTGGAAAATGATCAGATACCGGACATTACTAAAGTGCGATCAATAGTAGAAGACTGTTTTAGGTGAATTATGAGTTTTTGGAGAAAACATTATGAAAAAGTCAATTTGATAAAAAACATCTTGTTGATAACGTTGCCGATCGCTGCGTTTGTTCTTTTAATCTCATTGCATGGCATTCGGATCAATGAGAAACACTTTCCTGATCGTGGATTAAGAGGTGCAATCATCGGTTACGTTGATAAAAACAAAAATGGTTATTTGAACAAGGAGGAACTGGAAGAAGCAAAGATCCTTCCTGTTTGGGGCGAGTGTTCTGATCTATCGGGTGTTGAGAAACTGAAAAATCTGGAGAGAATCAGTTTTCGTGAATGTTCTGATCTATCGGGCATTGAGAAGCTGACCAATTTGAAAAGCCTTGGTTTAAGTAATACATGTCCTGATCTGTCAGCCGTTGAGAATCTGACTAACTTGGAAGAGATCACTATAGAGAATTGTGTATTCAGCGACACATTTGTTTTTGATAATGAAGCTTCAGTTACCAATCTGATATTTCGCAATTGTGTTTTTGAAAATGGGTTTTTCTTAAATAATGATTCTGTAGAAAATATAGAATTTGGTACCTCGGGATTTCGCGAATGTGAGGCGAGCGGTGATTTTGTTTTCGCGGATTGTGATGCACTTAATATTTTCAGAGCATATTTCAAATCCGAGCAGGAAAAAAGCTGCAGCATAGATCTGTCAGGATGCGATAATCTGGATATTGTAACTATTTCAAATGATCAGGTACTTACTTCTGCTGACCTCAGCAATTGCAACAAGCTTCGTTCATTCGCTATATATGATTATAATGAAAAAGTTGAAATAAACCTGAATATCAGCAACTCCCCGAATATTGAAGAAGCTTTTCTACGTTCAAGCGCAATTAAAAAATTGGACATCAGTGACTGCCCACACTTAATATCTGCATCAGAACAAACTCCACATGAAGGGGATTACCACGTAAGCTTGATATATGAGAGTGAAGATGGATTGATAGTAACGGACAAGGAACAAATAATGTTCATAAAATGATCAGTTCTTTTGTAGCTACAGAGCATAAAACTCTGTTATAAAAGGAATTGGAATTATGAATGGTTGCAAAGAATTGAAAAATCATCGCAATGATAACTTTTAAAGTAATAAAAAGGAGATTGGTTCAATCCCCTTTTTATACTTAATAGGTAAATATGCTTTATCCAGAGCTACAACTCTTCCTTTCATATAATTAAAACTGTGGTTGTTTGAAAAAGGTAACCAAAGGTAACCAAGATTTTAAGTCAGAATCCTATGAAGAAAAAGTGCTGGAAATGCAGAAAAACAGGGATCTGACACAAATCAGATCCCTTTAATAATAAGAGCGCGAGACGGGACTCGAACCCGCGGCCTCGACCTTGGCAAGGTCGCGCTCCACCAACTGAGCCACTCGCGCATTTTATGTTGTTGCGTCAGCAACATAATGTATATTACACGATGAATTATGATATGTCAAGCGTTTTCTGGAAAAATATTTTACCCTGAAAATGTGCGTTTATAAGCTGATTTTCCTATGATACAATTATCGTATGGAAAGAGAAGAAAGATATATTCTGATCGGAGTCATCACATCGGATGAGGCTCTGGTCAATTCAAGTCTGGATGAACTGGCTCTGCTTTTAAAAACGGCAGGAGGCGTGGAATGCGGCCGTCTTACACAGAGACTGGAACATCCCGATACAAAATCATACCTTGGAAGCGGAAAGGTTGAAGAGCTTAAACAGGAGATCTATATACGTGAAGCCGATGCAGTAGTATGCGATGATGAGCTTTCTCCTGTTCAGATGCATACACTTTCTGATGAACTCGGGGTTAAGGTTATAGACCGTACGCTTGTCATCCTTGATATATTTGCCGCACATGCAAAGACAAGGGAAGGCAAGATACAGGTTGAGATGGCACAGCTAAAATACCGCGCATCGCATCTGTCGGGAATGGGAACAGCCCTTTCAAGACAGGGAGGCGGTATAGGCACGAGAGGTCCGGGTGAAACAAAGCTCGAGACTGACAGACGAGCCGTACGAAGCAGGATGGGACAGCTTTCAAGACAGATAAAGGACATGGAATCTGTCAGGAATACCAACCGTAAAAAGAGACGACAGGAACAGATACCTGTCATAGCGCTTGTCGGCTATACAAATGCAGGAAAGTCTACGCTATTAAATGCTCTTACCGGATCAAACGTCCTGTCAGAGGATAAGCTTTTTGCCACACTGGATCCAACAACAAGATCACTGTCGCTTTCAGACGGAATGCAGGTACTCTTAACTGATACGGTAGGATTCATACATAAGCTTCCCCATCAGCTTATCGAAGCATTTCACAGTACACTCGAGGAAGCACAGTATGCAGATATAATCCTCCATGTTATTGATGCATCCGATAAGCAGTGGGAGATGCATAACAAAGTCGTATATGATACGCTTTCTGGCCTCAACGTTACAGGAAAGCCTGTCATAGCCGTATTTAACAAGATGGATGAAGCAGGTGACGATGTCATCCTAAGGGATACTTTGGCATCAAGGACAGTAAGGATAAGCGCAAAAAACCAGACAGGCATAGATGATCTTCTTGTTGCAGTTTCGGATACGCTTAAGGAGATGCAAATAAGAGTAAAAGCGCTGATACCTTATTCTGACAGTGCCAAGGCAGCAAGGATGAGAAGCCTCGGTCAGGTCATATCCGAAGAATACCTTGAAGAGGGGATACTCATCGATGCATACCTGCCAGGATGGATGGCTGAGGAATACAGGTAAGCTGTCATATATTAATATTTGATCCCTTTTTACATTTGTGTGTCTGTTAATATCGGGATTTGTAAGAAAGGAAAAAACGCGTGATAAAAATATCATTCCGAAGGAAATCCGTATGTATGGGAGATGATGCGGGAAACGGCGAATATATAATTGAAATGAATGACGATGCCACGCTTAAAGATTTGCTGTATGTCATTAAGCAGGGCGGCAACGGCAACGACTGGCCGATACCATATACCGGGGCAAACAGCTTTTGGGTGATACAGTCCAATATCGGAAATCTCGCCAGAGTATACACCGACAGCGATGGTGAATGGCACATCGATGACTATTGCTGTGACGAACTCACGCCGCTGAATAAACTCGGCATCACATGGACTTTCGGCGACAGAGAGTGAGAAGAAACACTTTTGAAAACGGAGAATATTTATACACAATCAAGCAGTGATCATATATGTGATCGCTGCTTTTTGTCATGATGAAATAATCGATACGATATGTTATGATATAGGAAAGCTCTGACATGTATTTTTGTAAAGAAAGAGTATTCAAAAAATGGATATAAACAAGTTAAACCAGTTATATAAACCCAAAAGAATACTGTATTATAAACCGGCCTCAGAGTCAGATATGGAAGCGTTCTACAGGGGCATTATATGTCACGAGGTGGACAGATATACCAACGCATTCGGAACATATGACTACCCGGGCATATTCTATCTGTCATCACTATCAGAGCCGGTGATAGGAATAGAATACAGAACAGATGATGACAGGATTGACTATCCTGATGATCTTGAATCAATGATCATCGATGAGAACTATTTCTATTCCATCGAGTTTGACAATGATCACAAGCCGACAATAAAGCTTATAAATGATCTGATCGAGGAGATATCAAGAGCCGATGATGCAGAAAGGGTATTCAGCAAGCTTGCCATAAAGCATTCACCCGATGTCATCGGTGTGTTCTCTGACGGCAAGAAGACAAGGATACTCTATGAGTGCGACCTTGTCTATGACAGGGCTAAAAGGATAATGGAAGACGACATTGAGTTTCTTGACAAGGAGCTGCTGTTTAAGATGGCGTTTTTTGATCCGATCACCGGTCATAACAGCTGGTATCATCTTGTGCCGTATCTTGAGATGCCGATAGATGACGGCATACATGACTATGCCTTTGTTCATTTCGATATCAAGGCATTCAGAGTCATCAACGAAGTATACGGTCATATCGCGGGAAACAATGTCCTTTCAAATGTCGTAAAGGCAATGAACGAGGCTGACTTTGTCTATGCATCGGCAAGATGCCATAACGACAACTTTGCCATGATGATAAAGGACATGCCAAAAGAGGAGACAAAGAAAAGACTTGAGGAATTCTTTGAGAGCATATCTCATCTTAAGGAAGATCCAAACTACAGGATATATTACAGGTGCGGTGTCGTACCCATGCTAAGATCGATGCTTCTGGGCAACAGGGTAGCCGATGCCGGAAAACTCGCACAGGCACTCGGAAACAACCACTCCGTTACGGATATAATCATGTATACCGACAAGATGCATGATGACATCATGTGGAGCAACTACATAAAGGCATATGTGGACACGGCTGTTGAGAACGACGAGTTCTTCATAATGCTTCAGCCGAAGTTTGATATAAACACTGAAAAGATAAAGGGTGCGGAAGCGCTCATAAGGTGGAACTACAAGAAAAAGGAGATGCTTCCTCCTTCAAGGTTCATACCTTTCTTTGAAAAGGACGGCACCATAAGCAAGATCGACGATATAGTTTTGAGAAAAGTCTGCGAGGCATTTGACAGATGGAAGAAGGAAGGCAAGGCTCTCTATCCGATATCTGTAAACCTATCGCGTGACAGACTGTATGATGTAAATCTTATCGATCATCTGACAGGTATCGTTGATTCATATGACGTTGATCATTCACTGATTGATTTTGAGCTTACCGAAAGCGCATCATATGACAATACCGAGCAGATGATAAAGGTATTAAACGATCTGAGATCAAGAGGTTTCCTCATATCCATGGATGATTTCGGTACCGGATATTCATCATTCTCTCTGCTGACACAGATGCCCATAGATACCTTAAAGATAGACAAGAGCTTTGTTGACAAGGTGGGAACGGACGATGAAAAAGCGCATGATATAGTTGTTATAAAACATATCATAGCGCTTGCAAAAGAACTTGATTTTGTATGTCTTGCAGAAGGAGCAGAGAAGAAGTGCCAGGTCGACAAGCTGAGACAGCTTGGCTGCGAGGTAATACAGGGTTACTATTACAGCAGACCCGTACCCGTTGATGAATACGAAGAGAACTATCTTTCAAGGAACTCTCTTATCTGATAAATGTCCTTAATGGCGGTTGTCGCACCGACAGCCGTTGTACATATCGCACCGCATGCATTTGCGAATCTTACGGCTTCTCTTACAGGGGAGCCGTTTATTATCTGCGATGCAAGGCCTGCCACGAATGAATCTCCGGCACCTGTCGCATCGACTGCATCTATATTAAAAGAATCAAGATGAAATGCAACTTCACTGTTTTTAAAATAGCATCCTTTGCTTCCGAGCTTTATTATCACATTCTTTATCCCGTATCCTAAAAAGACATCAGCCATTTTTTCAGGTTCGGTCATGCCGCTGTAGTATCCGGCCTCATCCTCGTTTGGCGTGATGAAGTCTATATATGGAAGGCAGTCTTTTATATCATCAAGAGTAAGCTTCCTAAAATTGGGCAGCTTGGTATCGGCAAAGATAAGTACTCCCGCACCTGAAGCTTCCTTTATAACTTTATTTATTATATCCGGATCATCAAAGGGCGCACGAAACAAAGATCCCAATAGGAGCGCTTTTGTATCTGTCAGATCTGATATATGCTCATCGGGGCGGAAATTAAAGGTATGAGCCTTTGTTGTTACGGACTTTCTTGTCCCGTCATCGTTTACAAACATCGTTGTAACGGGAGTGGGAGGCTCATTTCTGTAAAGGATGAGTGATGTATCGACATTGTTTGCTTCAAGACAGGCCTTTATCATGTCTCCGGCACTGTCATTTGCAAGAGAGCACATGATGGCACAGTTCATGCCAAGACGTGCAGCTGTTATGGCTTCGTTAACTGCTTCTCCTCCGATATTTAATGTACCCGACTGAGCCCTGTAGCCGGATGCGGATACCGGGTTTTTGTCAAATCCCTTTATTATTGAATCTATCAGCGCCATTCCGGCGCATATCATGTCGTATTTCATCTGCACCATCTCCTATGAATCAAAAATATCACAAATTGTGTGTCTTAAAAACCCTTTTCTATGATAAAATAAAGGTTAGAGCATTCATATAAGGATGAGAAGGAAAGAAGGTTATGAGTGAGAAGATAGCGCTTTTGATAGACGCGGAGAATACAAGTGTAAAATACCTTGATGTCGTGTTAAAGGAGCTCAAGCAGTACGGAGATATCTCGTTTCAGAGGATGTACGGAGACTTTTCAAACCCGAAGATGAGTGACTGGGCAAAGAGAGGACTTGACTATGCGATAGTTCCCATTCACCAGGCCATCTACAAGTCTGGAAAGAACGCCGCTGACATCATGCTTGTCATAGATGCCATGGATATCCTTTATCAGAACAATGTCGACGGATTCTGCATAGTAACATCCGACAGCGATTTCACACGTCTTGCGAACAGACTCAGGGAAGGCGGAAAGAGAGTGATAGGAATGGGAAAGAGCGATGCCTCAAAGACATTCATATCCGCCTGCAATGAATACAAGTTCCTTGACAAGATAACAGACGACGAAACCGATGCATTTGATGATAATGACAAGAATGACAGCGCCGTTACACCGTTAAGTGATATCAAGATGGCGATAAACTATATCGTACAGCAGGCAGAGAGCAGAGGAGAGGTCGCATATCTGGGTTCCACAAAGAGCCAGCTGCAGAGAGAGTTTGCGGACTTTGACGAAAGAAACTACGGATATACGCTGTTCAGGAAATTCGTTGAGGACGAGACAAAGTTTGAGGTAAAGAAAAAGGGTTCTTCCGCATACATAGTAAGAAAGCATCAGGAAGAAAAACAGGATTCTGTCGAAAAGATAGAAAAGTATATAATAGACAAGGCAAGAAACGGAGCAGATCTGGGGGATCTGGGAAGAGAGATACATATAGCCTTTCCGAATTTCAAATACAAGGAACTGGGTTATTCAAAGCTTTCAAAATATATCGAGAGCCTGTCACAGGTTAAGATAATAACCGATGACGGAAACAAGAACTACGTGGTTCTTAAATAGGGGGATGAAATGAAATTTGAAGATCTGAAAAACAAAAAATGGTATAACGGCATGCTGATCGCCTGCTGTGCAGTAATACTTTATGTTCTGCTTACAAATATCGTGAGCGTATGGAATGTCATCACACAGATCATCGGATACTTTGCACCGCTGCTTCTCGGCTGTGTACTGGCATATCTTGTAAATCCGCTCGCCAAGTGGTTTGAAAAAAAGGTATTTAAGAAATTAAAAAAGGAAAGCATCAGATGGACGGCATCAGTCATAGTTGCATTTGTTACCGTGATCCTAATGCTGACATTCCTTTTAAGTACCGTGATACCGCAGCTTGTTGATTCGATAAAGACATTTTCAGGAAACTTTGACGGATACGTTGCGGCATTCCAGGATCTTATAGAGCGCTGGCAGCTTTCAAAGTATGTCGATATAAAGAAGCTCATGAGCTCATCCGAGAACATGTGGAAGACCATAGTCGTATATATATCCGACAACATAGATAACATCGTCGAGACAAGCGCCGATGTGGGAAAGACTCTGGTCAACTGGGTGCTCGGACTTGTACTCTCTATCTACCTTTTAATGGCAAAGACATCTGTAAGACAGGGAGTTGCAAGATTCTTAAAGGCACTGTTTTCAAAGAAGAGCTATACATCAATCAGAACATTTATCGTAAGATGCGATGACATACTCTCGCACTATATCGTATACAGCCTTATCGAAGGAATACTGATCGGTGTTATAAATGCGATCTTCATGTCGATCATGGGAATGCAGTATGTCGGAATGATATCCGTAGTAATAGCGGTAACAAACCTGATACCTACATTCGGCCCCATCATAGGAGGTCTGATAGGCGCATTCATCCTGCTTCTGGTAGATCCGTGGGATGCACTCATATTCATCATCTTCACGATGGTGCTGCAGACTCTCGACGGATATGTAATAAAGCCGAAGCTGTTTGGAAACTCTCTGGGAGTTTCGGGACTGCTCATACTTATCGCGATCATAGTGGGCGGCAAGATGTTCGGTGTTGTCGGAATCCTTCTTGCCATACCTTTTGTTGCGATACTTGATTTTGTATATAAGGACTATCTGTTAAAAGCCCTGGAGAAGAAAAAAGATGTCACAGATACAGACGTACCTGAAAAAGATAAAGCTTGAGGATATATTCGCGTTTCTCATGATAACACTCGGAGCACTCATGGCAAGCTTTTCTGTTGCCTGCATACTGCTTCCGAACGATGCCATCGACTACGGCACCGCAGGTGTTGCGATAATAATAAGCAAGATGACCGGAGCGAGTCTTTCAGCCTGCGTTTTCTTGGTATTCTTGCCGTTCATCATTGCCGGAATACTGATACTGGGAAAGAGATTCGGGATAAAGGCTCTTGTGGGATCGCTTGTTTATACCGTAGGCCTTGATTTCTTTGAAAAGATACCGTTTGAACTTAATACGGAACATTTCCTAGCCGTAGTATTCGGCGGCGCGGTCCTTGGTGCTGGACTTTCTCTTATCCTAAGACACGGCGGATGCATCGACGGATCCGAGATATTTGCAAACATTGTCGTAAGAAAGATAACAGACATCACGGGAAAGAACTTTTCCATGACATATATCCTCATAGGATTCAATGCATGTGTATACATGGCGGTGTTCATACTTATAAACAGAAATGCCGCGCTGCTAAGCCTTCTTGTATATGTCATAGCCACAACGATAATAGATCACTTTACCGATCACTTTGAAGCTATCAAGCAGGTAACCATCATAACAAAGAATCCGGATGCACTCGTATCAGCCATAAAGAAAGAACTGAAAAAGACATGCACCATAATGGATTCATACGGTGCCATTGCCGGAGAGAACAAGACTCTTATATGTTATGTAAACTACTTTGAGCTTCAGAAGATGAAGGAGATAATAGCTGCGAACAAGGGAACATTCAGCACTGTTTCGACTATTGACGAGATACTTAGATAAGTATCAGTAAATATGTTATAATGTAATCAGAAATAAAGTTACTGCTAATTGTTTGTTTATATTGGAGGTGCACATATGAGATGCAAGAGAACCCCGATTGAAGCAGAAGTATATGAATACAAGGTTGGAAGCAATCTTGAGGACGGATGGGAACCGTTTTCCGATGTAGTAACAAAGATATGGATCGTTACCGACAGGCTTGTAAAGATCACAAGAGACAACGGGACTGTGGTATGCCCTTATATCACGCATAAAAGAGGACGCACGTTCATAGAAGAGGGCGATTATGTGATCGTTGACGATGACGGAACAAAGCATGTCTGCGGTGCCGACAAGATTTTCAAAAGATACGAAAAGGTATGATATGGATTCAAAACAGATCGATGAAATAGTTGATATGATAGACGGCAAGATGGAGAACGGAGTGGGGAGACTTTCTGTCAAGTTTGCCGAAGAGGTTAAGGAAGGTACTGTTAGGGAGCAGTATCACCACGGAAGATGCGATGTCGGATCGCCGTGGGCCAAGGGGACAGTTTCGAATTGTGACTTATAGGAGTAGTTATGCAGTACGTTTTTAGTGTAATATCGCTGCTTGGCGGTCTTGCCATGTTCCTTTACGGAATGCGCCTTATGGGCAACAATCTGAAGGAAGGATCGTCAGGTACGCTTAAGGTCGTCATGAGCAAGGTGACAGACAGCTATGTCAAGGCATTTTTGCTGGGTATAGCAGTCACAGCCATCATTCAGTCATCAACGGCGACGATCGTTATCACGTCAGGTCTCGTGGCGGCAGGCATCATATCGCTTGACCAGTCACTCGGTATAATCGTAGGAGCCAATGTAGGTACGACGGTTACAGGTCAGATCATAAGACTTTTGGATGTCGAAGCCGAATCTGGTTCTATCTTGAGATTTTTCCAGCCATCAACATTAGCACCACTTGCACTTATCATAGGTGTTGCCCTGTTAATGTTCTTCAAGTTTTCAAAATCAGACAGGATAGGCGGAATAGCCATAGGATTCGGTATCCTCTTTTCCGGCCTTTTAAATATGACAAGTGCTGTCAATGAATTTGCAAACGGCGGATTCATCGAGAAGATATTCATGAGCATGGGCGATAACCCGATAATCGGATACATTGCCGGTGCCGGTGTTGCCTTCATTTTGCAGAGCTCATCTGCCACGGTCGGAATCCTGCAGGCATTTTCGATGGCCTGGCATATACCTTTCAGGACGATATATATCGTTATCGTCGGCGTATATCTCGGTGACTGCGTTACAACAGCCATCGTCTGCTCTATCGGAGCAAAGCCCGATGCAAAACGAGTAGGACTCATAAACATACTTTATAACCTGAGCAAGAGTTTACTCGTGATCATAGTAGTCACGATCATTCATCATATGGGGATCTTAGACAGTCTCTGGACCAGACCTCTAAGCTCGGGCGGCATAGCAAATACCAATACTGTATTTAACTTAGCCTGCGCAATAGTCCTTCTTCCTGCAGTAGGCATATTCAGGAAGCTTTCGTTTAAACTGGTCAAGGAAGAGCCTGTACAGAAAAACAAGTACGAGGACAAGATCGCTGCTCTTAACCCGGTATTCTTCTCAATGCCTGCCATTGCTCTTAACAGCTGCTATGATGTCTTAAACATCATGCAGTCAACTGCATATGAGAGCATCGACAAGGCATTCGACCTCATCGTTGAATTCAATGAGGATACATTTAATGAGATAATGGAAGAGGAAGAGAACATAGATATGCTCACCGACAAGGTCGACAACTATCTTGTTCAGATGTCACCTCATATCACAGAGGATCGCTTCATACATATCCTCACCCAGTATCACAAGCTCGTATCGGAATTCGAGCATCTGGGAGACTATGCGGTACATATCGCCGAAACGGCAAAAGAGCTTCATAATGAGGATGTCGAGCTTTCTGAAACGGCGTTAAAGGAGCTTTCTCTTGTTAGGCTCCTGCTCAATTCGATCATGGATCATACAAAGGATGCATTTGAAAAGAGAGATACGGACGCAGCTTCTCACATAGAGCCTCTTGAAGGTGTTATGGACGATCTTGCAAATACACTCCATGACAATCACTTAAAGAGATTAAGAGAAGGCAAGTGCAGTGTAAGAGCAGGCATCATGTTCCTTGAGATACTCAACAATGCAGGACGTATCTCTGATACGTGCTCAAATGTCGGAATAGCTACGATAGTACGTGTTCATCCGGAAAGAGCACAGCTTGCGCATTCATATATATCATCTCTTCATCAGGGCGATGATGAAAAGTACAATGCGGAGTATCAGAAGGCGCATGATCTGTATTTCAGTCAGTTAACAAAATAGGGAATAGGGAATATAAAGGAGAATATATAAAGGAGGAGCATACATATGGATATCACCACGATCATTATCGGCCTGGTGCCGGTAACGATTCTTGCCGTGGTCGTTTATTTTGCTGCAAAAAAAGACTCAGCAAAGCTTGAGGATATGTTAGCTGAGATGAGTGAAGACAAAAAGCAGCAATTAAGGGATCAGGAGTATGTAAAGAGCATTCTCGGCAAGAAGATGTATGAGACGAAGGGTTATGTGGCTCAGATCCAGGATCTGGGAGAAAGGTCAAAGGTACATATTCTGTTCTATAATGAACTGAGACGGGATTTCTACGATCAGCCTACAAAGGTAAACAACTCAGACCTTGAGCCAAAGGGAATCAGGATCGGTGCATTCATCGACTGCAACATGAAGTATGATGAGGAATACCAGATATACCAGTTTAAAGGCCTAAAATAGCCGAAAATAAAAATCCCGCATATGCGGGATTTTTTATTGCCTTTAAGAATTGTATTCGCTGTAGAGCTTTTTAAGCTCCTGCCTGTTTGAACATCCTGTTTTCTTCAGGATGTTCTTCACATGATATTTGACTGTCGATTCCTGAACGAACAGCTCCGATGCGATCTCTTTGTTTGTCATCTTGTCTGTTATGTGTTCAAGAACGATGCTTTCTCTGTCTGTCAGCTTGTAATAATCCGCAAAACTCATTAAGCTTCGGGTTTCGCTGTCAGCATTCTGAGATGTATATATACCAAGATACAGCTTGGAAAACAGTGCAAGAAATACGATTATCGCTATAACAAACATTATCGCGGTGAATATATTGAGAATGATCGGGGAATCTGAAAAGAACAGTCCGACACCCGTACTGATGACATCACCGATCCTGCCGAACATCAATCCGAGAGGAGCGATGTATATCAGAGAATTCTTTTCAGATATCGGCTTTATACTTAAAGACTCCCATGATATGTCAGAAAACAGAAGTACGCGATATACAACGTACAATCCGGTAAATGCATAATTGAGTATCCAAAGGATCGTTCCGCTTACAGAGGCACTGTTAAGAAGTATAAGGACAAACGGGAAAACAAGTGCCGCAACGCATATGATGCCGCCCCATCGGCGGTTTATATCGTTTATCAGACCGGCAATTATAAGACCTATAGCATAATACATTCTTGTATATTCCAAAGACATGCCGCCTACCCAGACATCTGAAAAATCAAAGTAAAATCCAAGCCCCTTGACAAGACTGAGAAGGATGACCACGGCTGCCGCTAGGCATGTGATGTTTTGCAGCGCAGCGTTATTGGTTTCGGGACTGGTTTCACTTTTAAGGACAGCATAGGAAAGCGATTCCCTATCATAACCGCACATGAAAATGAGCAGTATCGTTAATGCCACTATTACAATATATAAAAAGATGGAACGGATATCGGCAAGAAAGTTTGAATCACCGATTATCGATATGAAATATGAACCCAGGGAACCGATTGAATATCCAAGTCCGAAGACAAGTCCGCGTCTGTTTACATCTATATAGAAAGTCAGCATATAAATGTACAGCGCAGCTATAATGCCGTGAAATGTATTCTGGATATATCCGAAAACAAGAGCGCCTGCAAGAGAAGCAGCACTCGCAGATAAATAAGAAAACACCAGATCGATGATACTTGATATAACAAAGATCATCTTCATTTTTCTGTCATCCGACTGATCAAGAGCATGACCGCTTAGGCAGTTGCGTATAATAACACATGTGATTATTATACCTATGGCCTGGAAAACATATCCGACGCCTTCGGTAAGACCTTCGAGCATGTTGATGCGTCCAATGCTTTCGAGCAGATTTGCGATATTGTAGACCCATGATAAAAATGCGGATCCCGTCCACAGGAAAGTCATGCCTATGATAATTGTTACTGTCAGTCCCAACCGTATCGGTTTGATGTTTTCTTCCTTCATATCTCAAATAGTACAGCATACATGATTATTAGTAAACAAAATTATCAACTATGTATGTGACCTATCCCTTTCCTATCCCCATGACAAACTGCCTATCAGATATAATTATTATGAATAATTAAGCAAATATGCGGGAGGAAATCTATGCGAAAAAACAAAAGCCTCAAAGCAAAAAAATCCAAATATCTGATCTGTATCCTTGTGACGTTATTACTTGTCAGCGGATGCTCAGGAAGTAAAGAAGCTGCAACCGAAACGGATACTAATGCAGACAGCGTTGCACAAACTCCTGTTGAAGACAATTTAATTCAGGAGACTGATGCCCAAAACAGTGATGAAGCCGAAGCGGTAAGAAAAGATGATATTAAGATCACCGGAAATGAAATGTACGATGAGGGAGGAAAAAGAGAACCTGTCTTTGATACTCTCTATGCTTCATCAGACGGCGTGGAGATATGGGGAGAGGAAAGCTACATATGCGAACTTAAGACAGACGGTACACTGGTCCGCAAGCTTTTAATAAAGAACACAACGGGCTCTGATGCCTATGTTGAGCTAAAAATGGATCCCTATAAGGATATAAAGGGTGAACTGCTTGATCATATCGGAAGTATAGAGCATGCCATCCATCCCAACGGTTCTGACGGATATGTTGCACCTGACAGCGAACGCGTGGTGGAGATCGATATAATGCCGTCGCACTTTGACAGTAAATACGAGGCAAAAGCAGACCTTGATATCAGTATCCATACCGGTATCTCAGTAAACGGGGGTCAGGTTGCAAGATCAACATTTGTCTTAAAAAATACCGTGATCATGTACCCTCTTGAACAGCTGAGCGAATCAAGATTCAAGAATGCGACCGTAACAGGCTTCATACATGATGAAAACGGTGATCCGATCCCTGATGCGATAATAATAGCCCGTGACGGATACTCCACAAGAGATGCAAAGGCTAAGACTGATGAGGAAGGATATTTTGAATTGATGGTCAATTCATTTAAGACCGGATTCAGCGGTTCATGGAAAGAATGCATCATCGAAGTAAAGAAGGACGGATACAATGCCCGCAAGATAATGACTTATCCCAAGACCGGAAAAGAAATAACGGTTGATATGTCTTTATATCCCGAAAACAGACTTGAAAAATACGAACTTAAATCCAGCGCACAGATAGGTCTGCAGGCATATGAGTACGGAACGGATCACAGATCGATCGTGTCATTTATACCGTTTCATACCTTTGCCACGCATGATGAGATCAAGGATCTGATCGCGGTCACTGCTTTCGATCTTGAAGGAAACGAACTGTTCAAATATCCGCTCCCGTATGAGGTTCCGTATATATTCGTATCCAATGACGGAGAATACACTGTTACAGAGGTCAATTCATCCGATGATCTGACAAATGCGACAGGCTTTAAGACTGTCATCCTTGATAAGTCAGGAAAAGAAGTTTATTCCATAGATCATTATCCTGTCACATGCAGCAAGCCGGGAACAAGTGAAGAGCAGGCAAACGCAACGATCTCACGATGCGCGGCATTGAGCAATGACAATAAATATCTTGTAGCCAGCAATGCCGTGGGCAATCTCTGGCTTATCGACTGGCAGAAAAATGAAATCCTCTGGGATGATTTTGTTCATGCTCAGGTAAGAACTGTAAACTTTTCACCGGATGATCAGGAATTCTATGTAACAGACGGAAACGGGTATATGCGCTGTTATGATCTAAACGGCAATGTGAAGTGGATGACGGATGTCGATTCATGGGGCACCAAGGTAAGGGTAACCGATGAATATATAGTACTTACAGTCAAGTCTGCAGCCGAGACATTAAAGGTCTTGGACCGTAAGACGGGAGAGCTTAAGTGGAGTTATCCCACATACCAGACTTCCCTTGCGATCGCGGTTTCCCCCGATGGAAAATACCTGTTCTACGGAGGACATTCTTCCAATGAGTACAGCTGTATAGCCAACAGCGTATTTGATCTTGAGACCGGAGAGATAGTATGTCCTCTGGGACCGCAGAACGCTGTATGCGGTGAATTTTCAAATGACGGCAAAAAGCTCGTCACACTGGATAGGAAGGGTGTGAGAGTATACGATACAAAAGACTGGTCATATCTTTGGGGATACGATATCGTCGACGAGAATGAGCATTCGTTTAACTTCTCTCTGGTAGTAAACGATGATGCATCAAAGATCGTGGCGACAAAGAATACTGACAAAAGTGCCGAATATCTGGGACAGGCATATTTCTTTGAATACGCCGGCTATGATGATAATCCCAAGTATGATCCCAACACCGTGACCGAGGAGGAAAACTATATAGGAAGCAATGACGAGGACTTTGATGCGCAGTACGTATTCAATGCATTTGCTGAAAACAGGGATTACAGCGTAGCAGGGGATACCACAGTAGAACTTGATTCGACGCTTAAAGACGAATTCACGATAGATCTGAATTATTACCCTGTTAAACTGACAGGTCAGGTCTTCATGGAAGATCAGATGAAACCGGCAAAGATAATAAAAGCTGACAAGCTCGATATAAGCGAATTATGGATAAGGAAAGGCTTTGCATATTCCGCACCGGAGTCAGGCTACATAGTATTTGACATCGAAGGCAACGTGGATGTCATGAAGCTGCCGGATATACCCGAGGATGATGATTCCACAAAGAAATCGGGACTGTACTACAGATTAAAGGAAGACGGATCCGGTCTTTACATCATCTTCTATGGTGACAAGAATCCGCCCCAGCCAAAGAAAGCTGAGTAGTATTGGGCATACCTACCCTAAGGCTACCCCGCCACCGCTTGCATAACACGTGATATTTATATTTACTGACACAGATCAGGTGTGGTAACATTTACATTATGGAAATGAAGGACAGGAATAAAAAGAATACCATACTAGTGTGCCTTATAGCGGCGTTGGGTGTTTTCTGGACAGGTGCGGGATACATCAACTGGCTGTATGGTCTGTTTTTATACTTTTCACCTGAGTTTGTCGATGTATCGGCCAATATAGTGGATTATCTGTGCCAGGCACTTGGTATCGCGATCTTTGCCATTTATATCAGAAAGAATCCGGACAGACTGATAAAGTCGCTGTATTTTGTGATAGTCGCCGAGCTTGTTTTCATGTCATCTGCGGTTTATGTGAATATACCTGTTCCCAAGCTTATCCTTGGTTTCGGGATGGATATATTCTGCGGAATGCTGATCGGCGGATATATAACGCTTATAACTGGCCTTTGCAAAAGCTACGGCATAGTTTACGGTATCGCGGGATCTGTTGGCGGAGTATTATCATATTTTATAATGCTGCCGCTTGAAGGAAGACTTTACACGGGAGATCTGGCTTATATTGTTTATCTGCTCTGTGCGGTACTTCTTATAGTGATGATCAGATCCGTAAGCGCTGACGATAGTCAGAGCAAAGAGCCGGAAATACACAGCATTAATAAAAAGACATTCATTAAGTGCGCTGCCTTTGTTCTGCTGACTTGCATAACAATGAATCTGGGATATATGCAGCCCGCAGCGGATATATCAGGCGGAGATATAAGTCTTGAACTTGCCAGGGCATTTTCAGCACTGGGACTGATAGTCGCGGCTATCGTTGTCACATATTCCAGACAGTCCGGTCTCATACTGTGCGTCTGCTCTGTCATAAATCCTTTCATATGTATGGCACTGACCTCGGCAACTTCACTGAAGATGCCTCTCTGGATTTTAACATATGTATTCACAGGCTTTTACAGTATATTCTTCATGGTGCTCTTTGCGGATAAGGCGCTTGAACACGGATTGTGGCTTGCCGGCCTGAGTATGCTGTTACGACGAGTGGGAGAAGTGATCGGTTCCGGAGCTGGCATGCTGTTATCGAGGTATCCCGTTGCACTTGTTGTTTTAAATGCATTGCTTTTTATAGCTTCATTCTTTATGGCTGCCGAACTCGGAAAGGTATTATACGGCAGGCAGAAATCCGTGGAGAACGTTGAAGCTGCACCGGCAAAGAGTGATGATGAGCTTTTAGATGATTTTGCAATGAAGTATGGCATATCTGACAGGGAAAAAGATGTACTGATATGCATACTGGACGGAGGGACCAATTCAGAGATAGCAGGAAAGCTGTTCATATCCGAGAATACAGTGAAATTCCACATTAAAAACATCTTAAAGAAAACCGGTAATACTAACCGTGCTGAACTTAAGAAGGCATGGTACGACTTTAAATAAATAAAATCATAATTTAATTAATAAAGTTCAAAAATATACAGGCGAAAAAGGAGAGGACATCCCCTTTTTCGCTTATTTTTATGCCAATGGTTAAAACTATACTTTTACTATACCCTATGAAACCTTATTGTTTTGTAAAATTATATCGATACAATCATCAGCGTAATTCACGGATGAAGTGGAAGGAGAATTAGATTTATGAAATGGCTATCTAAAAAGGGAAGCAGGGGGATAGCTTATTTTATGATCATGGTGCTTGTGTTCACAAGTGTGATGACAGGCGATGTAATGAGGGTCAAGGCGAATGATGATCCTCCTGCGGGCTTATGTCAGCTAAGTGTTACTGGTTATGATGCAACATATGGAACTGTTTCATATACTGCGGATAATTCGACGTGGACGCAGATAAGCGCTGTAAACGGAGTATCAAATGTTTATGCGTGTGCCGTAAAGTTTGAACCGGCCGAGAATTATGAGGTGGGTTCGTTTTCACTTGACGAAGGAGAAGGAGCATTTGGCATATACGATTTTAAAAATGGTGTATTTCCGCTTAATACTACTATGCCGACTGCAAGTATCACAGATATAGTTTTTGCCGCAGAGGGTACTACGGGACCGCGTCTATGCAAGCTCAGTGTTGCAGGTTATGATGCAACATATGGAACTGTTTCATATACTGCGGATAATTCGACGTGGACGCAGATAAGCGCTGGAAACGGAGTATCAAATGTTGATGCGATTGCTGTAAAGTTTGAACCGGTTCAGGATTATGAAGTGGGCTCGTTTTCACTTGACGAAGGAGGAGGAGCATTTAACGTAGATGATGTTAAAAGTGGTACATTCTGGCTTAATACAAGTAAACCGACCATAAGTATCACGAATATAGTTTTTTCACAGGTAGGTGCTCCGCCTACACCATGCAAACTGACGGTAGAAGCTTATGATAACACACATGGTAAGATTTATTACACTGCAGTACTTGGCGGTGATAGCGGATGGACAGAAGTAGTAAGTACGACTGGTGTTACTGAGGTTGACGCGTTTAGGGTTAAAGGTGTTCCGACAACTGGCGGATATACTGCTTCTTACACATTAAATGTGGGAACAACATACGCTGACAATATTGCGGATAATGGTGAGCATGGACTGCTTCCTGAAGCGGGAGTAAATACATTAACAAATATATCATTTACTAATTCAGGTGGTGGAAATAACAATCCTCCTCCTATTGTGGCTTCGATACTGGTCGATTCTTACACAAATACGCATGGAAAGATGCAGTATAGCCTTGATGGCCAGGAGTGGATAGATATTCCGGCTACAGGTATAACTACTAACACCGATGCAATGTTTGTAGGGGCAGTTCCCTCACCCGGATATAGTGTAAGTTATAAAATAGATGGTAACGTGGTAAATGATTCGAATCCACATGGATTTGGGTCAAGTTCGACACCACATAATATAACAGATATTAGTTTTTCTTTAGATCCTAAGAATGTAACAGTATCAGGTTATACAGATACTTATGGAACTATACAGTATTCTACGAATGGAACTGATTGGGACGATGTTTCGGCTGAAGGAGCTACTGTAGAGGCTATATACGTGAGAGCCCATGCTAAGTCAGGCGGAATACTGGACAGTTATACGTTAAATAATGTAGTTATATCAACGGAAGACGCTCAGGCGCTTACACGAGAACCTAGCAATATAAGAGATGTAAGTTTCTTGCCAGCTGGGGAAGCCGGTGGTAAATATACAATAAATATTACAAAGGCAGACGGAGTAAATGCCACTACCACTATAAAGTTCCTTGATTCAAGCAATCAGGCACTTGCTACTGTGTCATCCGGAACAGAACAGGAGATACCGGTTAATACAGCTAAGATAAGGATAGAAGTTACCGGTTCTCATGAGCTGCTGCAGACCATGCAGATAGAGAGAAAAGATAAGGATGCACCTTCTGATGAACATGGAACGGAACTGGCCGGCCGTATTGCGATGGAAGCATCTATAATTAATGACGGTTATGCAGAATTTGCTGCAAGTGCCGGATATTCATACGTCATTAACATCACTTTTTCAAATGCCAAAAATGTACGCTGGAGATATCCGGAAGACAGGAACCATGGAGATACAAGTGAAGATGAGATAGTAGAGCATGCAAAACTCTACAGACTACTTGCAACCAGTGATAATGATATCGATGTAACCCAGTATTCACAGGATAAGGACCAGATGCTTACCATCGGACAAACTTATTACTTCCTGCTTGTTCCGGATTACGGGTATCAGGTTTCCAGTCTTCAGATAAATGACGGACCTTTGATGGCGCCGATTTCAGGTGATACAAATATGGGAGTGTTCAAGTTCACGATGACCAATTCGAACTTCCACTTCAAAGGTATTGTAAGTCCTGCTAATGATATAATCGTGGAAAACAGTAATGCCGTAACAGGTGCGACTCTGGCAGACGGAGCGAATGCTACTGATGTCGGTAACGTAAGAATGAGCGTGCAGGATACATCACTTGATACACAGGCAGTTGCATATGCAGGGGATGGAGCTACAGCGGTGGCTACGGTTGATATCGATCTTGAAAAGGTGGTTTCAAAAGGCGGATCAAACGGCTACTGGAGCAAACCTCTGACTACAACCAGCGGCGACGTTACTGTTGGACTTGCTGTGCCTGCGTCAAATCTGTCAGCAGGTCAGACTTACTCTGTAGTAAGAAATCACGATGGAGTAAGAACAAAGCTTAATGCGACATATAACAGTACAACCGAAATACTGGAGTTCCCTTCAAATCAGTTCTCTGACTATACTATAGTCAAGATACCGGGAACACCTGAAACAACATCTGAAACAACAGCTTCTTCATCTGAAAGTAAGAAGGATGATACAGATTCCGATTCGGGATCATCTTCAGACAGCAATAATGATAATGACAACAATAATGGAAGTACAGGTGGTGTCTTTGCTAATACACTGGGAAGCATTGTAAACAAGACAGCAACTGGAGGTTTGGTCGCCAATACCGTTATCAAGGACTGGAATGACCTGGACAAGGTGCTCTTAGACGGCAATACCAATAATGCGTCAAACAAAAAGAAGGTATTGTCTGATAAGGAGAAAGCTAGAGGTGAACTGGTACAGGTTGTACTGAACAAGAAAGATACTACAGTTCCGGCTTCTACATTTGAGTCACTGTATAGAAGCAATAAATCCGGACTGCATGTGTTCGTTGCAAGCGGAACAGCTCTGACATTTATGAATAACTACCGGTTAAAAGGTCAGAAGGCGCTAGATCTTTCTTGCACTGTGACAGGTGATGCATCATCCAAGACTATAACCTTTAAGACAAAAGCAAAGCTTAATGCCAAGACCAAGCTTCATACAACTGTACCTTTAGGAGTTAAAAGGGTGACACTGTATAAGATTGATAAAAATGGCAATTGGCGAAGAGTTAGAAGAGCAAGACCTACCAATGAGAGAAGGATCTGCTTCGACATAACAGAACTCACAACTTATCGTTTGGTATACGAATACTGATAACAGCTTAATAGGACCGTCTTTAAGGCGGTCCTTTTTGCGTTTGCAGGTTTGTGATAGAATACTCATATGAGTGACAGGATTAATGAGCGTTATATCGCCAAGTTCTTTGGTATCGATGCCAAAGAGAATGCGGATGATATAACATCAATAAGATCAAAACTGAAAAAGATCGCTTTTAAGAACAACTGCGATATATGTACTATAGATGAAGAGCCTGACGGAATGTACTTTATTGAGTCGGGAGCCGTTCAGGTGCTTGACGGCGATGACAATCAGCTCAATATACTGCATGTTGGTCAGTACTTCGGAGAGTACGGCGTTTTATCGGGAGAGAAGAGGCTTTCAACCGTAAGATCACTCGGAAAGACCGTGGTCTACAAGATGGAGAGCAGGGATCTTTTGGATTTCTTGAGCATGCATCCGAATATCTACGGCGAGTTCATGAAGAGAGTGTATGCCCAGGTTTCGGTTAAGCATACACAGATAGTCACGCTCTCAAAGATGAGAAAGGGAGTGCTGGCATATCCCGCAAACTCAAGTCCCATGTCTGTAAGACAGATGCTTCTTCAGTACGGAAGTCTTCTTGTGATATATCTGGCATCTCTGTTTTTTGTACCTGTAAATACAAAAGACCCGATATTCCTTCTGCCGCTTGTACTCATGCTGTGCTACGTACTTGTTTCAAAAAGGACTGTTGAATCCCTGGTCGTTTCGGGGATACTGGGTGCGATACTTGTATATCGTACAGGTGTATTTGCAGGCTACGCCGATTCCATAATGGATACGATGTCACAGCCTGACAACGTCTTTACAGTGCTCGTCATGGCTCTTATCGGCGGAATGGTAAATCTTATAGTTGTTTCAGGCGGTGTTACCGCATTTGAAAAGACAGCCGCTAAATATTCAAAGACCGAGAGAGGGATGTTTTTATCTTCTTTAGGCATAATGGCGCTGACTTCTATAGATGACGGCTTAAACATGCTTACGGCAAGTTATGCATCATACAAGCCTGCAAAGGAAAACAAGGTGGTTCGTGAAAAGCTGGCCCTTTTCTACAGCATGCTTCCGACCGTGTTCAGTTCATTCTTCCCGCTGTCTTTGTGGGGCATATTTGTAACGGGTACTCTGGCAGCAACGGCAAAGACCGGTGCTACCATGCTGTTTATAAGATCGATACCGTTTAATTTCTTTTCCATAATAGTACTTGTTTCAATGATCATATTTGCATTCGGAAAGCTGCCGCTTAACGGACAGCTTAAGGATGCCGAAAAAAGAAAGGCAGAAGGCGGCAATCTCTGGCCGAAGGGATCTGAAAAGTATCTGAGTGTTCATGATACGGAAGTATGGGGAAAGAAGACCAACGTAATCCTTCCCATCATAGTAATGGCTGTAAGCTCTGTAGCAGTAAGGAGTCTTGTGAACAAGAGTCTTGTGACTGACAGTGCAGTAGGGCTTATGGTAACGCTAGCTTTCATGTTTCTTTTGTACTGCTTTGAAAAGATAATGACTCCCGAACAGTTCATGGAGCATCTGATAGACGGTATAGCAGACAGCACGCTGCCGATTATCCTTTATCTTCTTACCATCAATTTCTCCACGCTTTTGGACAGCCTCGGACTGCATACGTATCTTGAGGAGATGATAGATGTATTTGATAAAACGGCATTTCTGCTCCCTGCAGTCGTATTTGTCATTGCAATGGCTCTCACCGTTGCACTCGGATCGTCATGGTCTATGTATGCCGTGATCTTCCCCATAGTACTAAATTTCACGCGTCACCTGGGAATAAGCCCCACGCTCATGGTCGGAGCGATAGCCGGTGCGGGAATAGCGGGAGAGAAGAACTGTGCATTCACGGCGGAAGCCTTTAACATAGCAAATGCCGTCGGCATAAATCCCGAGGATGCAAAAAAGATACGAATATCATACAGTGCAGTCTTTACAGCCATAGCTGCGATCGCATATCTGATCGTAGGACTGATAATGATAAGATAACTTAAAGATACAGATCAGCCGGGAATATCCCGGCTGTTTTTGTGTGACACTACTGTGACCATATATCTGATAACCTTATCATATAAAATTCAGATAAGGAGATGATATATATGAAGAATAAAAGATTCAGGGACAGCTCGATGTTTGCCATCCTTATTCTTGCGGCGTATTCCGTAATGCCGGCCATAGGCAGGGCAAGATCTCAAAAGCGCTGATAAATATATGAAATGTGCTGAACCTTTGCCTTAAAAAAGCCGATAATCATTTCGGGACTACTTCTTTACGTTATCAGACTAAATTTTTGCGATTTTTCAAATAAAAGATGCGGAAATGATATTATTGTGGTATAATTAATCATACAGAAATAAAAAGTCTGACAAATATCCTATGAAAGGAGCCGTGAGATGGAATACTACGAGATAGTAGACAAAGTAAGGGAAGGCCTGGAAAATGCGGATGCACGCGAAATATTTGAACATGTTGCGGTTCAGGTTAACATCATAGGCGAAGGGGAAGGAAAGTTTTACGTTGAGATAGCGGCCAGACAGGTATGTGTTGAGCCGTATGAGTACTATGACAGGGACGGACTTCTTATAGGAGATGCCAATACTCTCATAGCCATAGCAGACGGCAGCATGGATATCTGTGAGGCTTTAAAGGACGGAAGGCTTAAGGCCGAAGGAAACTGGGACAAGCTTAAGCTTTTATACAGAGTGAGAGTTAAAAAGCCCCTGACAAAGTAAGTGAATAATTCTTATAGTAAAAGATCCCGACATGGTTACAGTGTCCGGGTCTTTTTCTTATGCTCTGATAAGATATAAGAGTACGGAATAGATTGACCAAGGTAACATCATATGATAATATGTAATAACATATCAATATACGTATATACATATCAGTTAATTCAGACACGCGCCGTTCTGATACATTTAAAAGAGGAATACTATGGCTACCATTAAAAAGACAATTGATATAAGTAAGGACTTAACGAAAAAACAGCTAAATATGCTTAAGAAAGCAGAAAAAAAGCCTTATCAGCTTGATCCTGATAACCCTCCGATACCCAAAGAAGAGCTTTCCATGTTTGAAAGAGTCTCTGATATGACAGATGATGAAGAAAATATGACTATCAGCAAAAGGCTGTTTCACATAATGGACAGCAAAAGGATATCGATACCTGAATTATCCCGCCTGACAGGGATATCAAAACCTACGATATACGACTGGAAAAAGAAGAACACAAATCCAGGTGCGGACAAGATCATGATCCTGTGTGAGGCACTTAAGATAAGTCCTGTCAGACTGCTGACGGGAAAAGATGATGATAATAAAGAAGTAACAGTTTCGGGTGAGAATATTCAGGAATTCAAAACTGATAAGATTACGATAGAAGTAATAAAAGAGATCAATAAGATGAGTGTTGCTCAGAAAAAGAGACTCTTGGATTTCTTTAGTATGATAGCTGACATGTGATCAATAAGAAAGGCGATAAGTTTACATAACTTATCGCCTTATTCATTCTATAATGCAGCTTTTATTGCTTCAAAAAACTCATCATAGGTTTCAAATGCGGGATACTGCGGATATTCCTTTTTGATCGCTTCTGTTGATCTGAATAAGAATCCTGCCTTGCTTGCCTGTATCATACCCAGGTCGTTAAAGCTGTCGCCTGCGGCTATAGTATCGAATCCGCATGACTGAAGAGCCTTTACTGTCGTTAGCTTTGACTTGTCGCAGCGCATCTTAAATCCTGTGATCTCTCCGTTATCTGCAACTTCGAGAGTGTTGCAGAAAAGTGTAGGCCATCCGAGCTTCTTCATAAGAGGCATGGCGAACTGATCGAATGTATCGCTCAGGATAACCACCTGAGTGATCTCTCTTAATCTGTCAAGAAACTCCTTTGCACCCGGGAGAGGATCTATCGTAGCGATCGTATCCTGTATCTGCTTAAGTCCTAGTCCGTGCTCCTTTAAGATGTTTATGCGAAACTTCATCAGCTTGTCATAATCGGGCTCGTCTCTTGTAGTCCTTCTAAGCTCCGGTATGCCGGTTGCTTCTGAAAATGCTATCCATATCTCGGGAACGAGTACTCCCTCAAGATCCAAACAAACAACGTTCATTTAAATTTCCTCATATATTCTTTAAGATTAACATACACATTTTACAAAGAACGGTTGAGAAAAGCAAGACTTAGATATGGCGGACATTTTTTTTATGTGCTATAATATCAAGGCACGTTTACAGAGCGTAAATTAAATTTATATAAAAAAGGAGAAATACTATGAATCTTTCACCTCTTCAGAAAGCAAGATACGAATACTCTCCTAAGCTTCCCGGAATGCTTAGAGGCGGTATCGCGGAAATCTGTGTTAAGGAAGGAAATGCTACAGAGAGCGTAGCGGATCAGGACAAGATCAAGGCTCTGTTCCCCAACACATACGGAAAGCCTGAAGTTATCTTTGAAAAGGGCCAGAATACATCAGCTTCTAAGAAGCAGGTTGTAGGCGTTATCCTTTCAGGCGGACAGGCACCCGGCGGACACAACGTAATAAGCGGTCTTTATGATGCTTTAAAGGCTACAAACAAGGACAATGAACTTCTTGGTTTCAAGGGCGGCCCCGACGGACTCTTAAAGGATGACTATGTAACATTCGACGATGCATTCATCGATGCTTACAGAAACACAGGCGGTTTCGATATCATCGGTTCAGGCAGAACAAAGCTTGAAACAAAAGAGCAGTTTGCCATCGTTGCTGAGAATGCAAAGAAGAACGGTCTTACAGCTATCGTTATCATCGGTGGTGATGATTCCAACACAAACGCAGCTACTCTTGCAGAGTACATGGCAGCAAACAACACAGGCGTTCAGGTAATCGGATGCCCCAAGACAATAGACGGTGACTTAAAGAATGAGGACATCGAGGCTTCATTCGGTTTCGATACAGCTACAAAGACATACTCAGAGCTCATCGGTAACATCGAGAGAGATGCTAACTCAGCTAAGAAGTACTGGCATTTCATAAAGGTTATGGGAAGAAGCGCTTCTCACGTTGCACTTGAGTGTGCACTTGAGACACAGCCCAACATCTGCCTTATCGGTGAGGAAGTTGCAGCTAAGAAGATGTCTCTTGCTCAGATCACAAGCTACATCGCAGATGCAGTTGAAAAGAGAGGAAACAACGGCAACAACTTCGGTGTTGCAATCATCCCTGAAGGTATCGTAGAATTCGTTCCCGAGTTCTCAGCTCTTATCAAGGAGATCAACGAGCTCCTTGCAGGCAAGAAGACAGAAGAGTTCAATGCACTTCCCGACTGGGCTGCAAAGTACGACTTCATCAAGGCTGGTCTTTCAGCAGATGCATTCAAGGTATTTGATATCCTTCCTCAGTTTGTTCAGCAGCAGCTCTTCCTCGAGAGAGATCCTCACGGAAACGTACAGGTTTCACTCATCGAGTCTGAAAAGCTCTTCTCTGAGATGGTTAAGAATGAACTCGCTAAGAGAAAAGCAGCAGGTACATATAAGGGCAAGTTCGGTGCACAGCATCACTTCTTCGGTTATGAAGGAAGATGTGCATTCCCTTCAAACTTCGATGCTGACTACTGCTACTCACTCGGATACAATGCATTCATGCTCATCCAGTACGGCTACACAGGATACCTTTCAAAGGTTTCAAACATCGCTAAGCCTGCTGAGGAATGGGTTGCAGGCGGTATGCCCATAACAAAGATGATGAACATGGAGAGACGTAACGGTGAAGACAAGCCCGTTATCAGAAAGGCTCTCGTTGAGCTTGACGGCGCACCGTTTAAGTACTTCGAGGCACACAGAGACGAGTGGGCTGTTGAGACATGCTTCACATTCCCCGGTGCCATCCAGTACTACGGACCCAGCGAGGTATGTGATCTTACAACAAGAACACTTGCTCTTGAAAAGGGCCAGATGAAATAATTGATCAGGATTCTGGGAGCGTTCGCATATAATGCGGGCGCTCTTTTTCTTTCTATGTTTTTGGCCTGATCTATGTTATTATATAAGTTGGAGTCCAAATTTCTGATAAGTCAAATCAAGGAGGAAAAAATGTCTCTGCAGGCAACTTTAAAAAGGAACATTATTGAAGACCATATCGAGGATGAACTTGTATCGATAGCCGACAAGGTATTTAAGAAAAAGTTTGAGGACTGTACAGACAAGGAGGTATATTACTGCACTCTTTATCTGGCTAAATCCCTTACCGAGTCGACAACAGAGATCGCAGGTCCCAAGAAGGTCTATTACATATCAATGGAGTTTCTGATCGGAAGGCTTCTTTCTAACAATCTGATCAATCTCGGTGTTTACGACAAGGTTAAGAACGTACTTAAAAAATACGGAAAGGATATAAATCTTATCGAGGAATGCGAACCCGAACCTTCACTTGGAAACGGCGGACTCGGAAGACTTGCCGCATGTTTTCTTGATTCGCTCGCAACCCTTAACCTTCCCGGAGACGGAATAGGTCTAAACTATCACTACGGACTGTTCAAGCAGGTATTTAAAAAGAGAGCACAATGCGCCGAGCCCAATCCCTGGATAGAGCATCCCTCATGGCTTAACAAGACAGATATAAAGTTTGATGTTACATTCGGTGACTGCAAGGTGACATCAAGACTCTATGACATAGACGTTATAGGATATG
>JAEEUS010000059.1 GCA_016290615.1 Lachnospiraceae bacterium
ATCCACTCTTTTTTTCTGTATACCGCCCATACCAGAAAGAGAAGTATGATCCAGCACAGAATAGCTGAAACATGGAGTGTTCCTCCCGCACCTATCACTTCGAAGAGACATGCGATGATGATTATTGCAATTTCCTTCTTTTTGTTCTTTTCCTCTGTCTTTTTATTTATCAGATCATAGACCATGAACAGGCCCAGACATCCGAGAAGAAGCTGAAGCGTATAGTACATATACCCCGTATACCAGCCGAGTGTCTCTCTCATGAATCTGCAGTTCATCGAAAGAATAAGACCTGCGAGTGACAGATAGTTTTTATATTTCTTATCAATATCAAAGAAAGATAAACATCTGTATATGATATATGTCCATCCAACAATAAACCCTATGAAACATATGATATTCATAAAGTATACTGTTGAATCCGAGTTTCCGATTACGATCGGGTTTAGCATAGAATATATGAATATTCCCGAATAATTGCCTTCCCAGACCATGTAGTCGTTTGCCACACGCTTGCATAGCGTAATAAGCGAATATCCTCCCTGATTGACTATACCGTATGCACATGCAAACTCATCATTTCTCGGAAGGGTATAGAATATTACTCCCATATAGGGAAGCAAAAAGCATAAAGCAATAATGATTGCTATATAATTTCCAAATCTGTTCTTTTTCAAAAGTATGTCCTCAAAAAAGTCTAACTAATATATTTTACCATAATCACGGGATTATTAGAATGCATTTATTGCATCTATGACGTAATCCTGTTCCTCTTTTGTCATTCCGTTATAAAGAGGTATTGAAAGGACTGAGTTTGCGTATTCCTCGGTTATGGGCAGATCACCCGGCTTCATATTCAGGTAGCTGTATGCCTCTGACAGATGAGGAGGAATAGGATAATGAATGATCGTTCCGATATTCTTTTCATCCAGATAATTCATCAGCTCATCTCTGTAAGGAGTCTTAATGACAAACTGATGCCATATATGAGTCGCTTTTTCTCTGATCCTAGGCAGCTCGATCTTTTCATTTTTAAGCTCATTAAGATATCTTTCGCTGAAGTCTCTCTTTTCCTTTGTCATGTCATCAAGATACTTAAGCTTTACACGAAGCAGTCCGGCCTGCATCTCATCAAGTCTGGAATTGGCGCCGACTAGCATGTTGTAGTATCTCTTCTGTGAACCGTAATTCCTGAATATCCTTATAAACTCCGCTAGTTTTTCATCATCGGTGACAATTGCTCCGCCGTCTCCGAATGCTCCGAGATTCTTAGACGGATAGAATGAAAAGCAGCCGATATCTCCGAAAGTACCGGTAGTCTTGCCGTCATAGGTCGCACCGTGTGACTGTGCACAGTCTTCGACCAGTTTAAGATCATACTTCTTGCATAAATCCACTATAGGTTTCATATTTGAAGCCTGACCGTAAAGATGAACTACAAGAACTGCCTTTGTCTTATCTGTTATCTTTTCCTCTATCTTGCCCGCATCTATGTTGAAGTATTCATCAGGCTCTACAAAAACAGGAGTTGCACCGTTTAACGTTATGCCCATCACGCTTGCTATGTATGTATTGCCCTGGACTATTACTTCATCGCCCTCACTTATTCCAAGAGCTCTGAATGCGATCCATAGAGCATCGAGTCCGCTTGCCAGTCCCACACAGTATTTTGAACCTATATATGATGCAAATTCCTTTTCAAATTCCTTTAGTTCGTTTCCCAGTATATACCAGCCAGAGCGAAGAACTTCGATCGCTTTATCCTCGAGTTCCTTCTGATGCTGATAAAAGCCTCTGTCGAGGCGGTTAGGCATGATCTTTTCCATTAAATCAGTCTCCGTTTCATATTTATATATACCCAAATTGATATTATACCAAATAATGTCATTTCAAAAAAGTTTACAGCTAGGGTTTACATGTGTAAATTTTAATGGTATACTACGGAGCAAGGAAATGAAAGGAGCAGATATGCCAGCAAAGGAACGACAAAACAGTATCATAGAAATGCTTAAGGCAGCCGATGCACCCGTCTCGGGAAATACGCTGTCAGAGCATTTTAACGTAAGCAGACAGATAATCGTAAAGGATATCAATGCACTCAAGGAACGCGGTTTCCTTATTATATCCACCGCAAAAGGATATGTTCTCGATCATTCCGATGATGTGGTCCGTATATTTAAAGTGCATCATTCGATAGAGGAGACTGAACAGGAACTGAATATCTTTGTGGATATGGGAGCTGAAGTAAGAGATGTTTTCATATATCATCGGGTATACGGCGAGATCCACGCAAAACTAAACATGCGATCCAGAAAAGACGTACAGGATTTCTGCAGCGATATAGCCAACGGACGATCGAGTCTGTTGATGAACACCACTTCCGGTTTCCACTATCATACGATAGTGACCAAGGATGAGGAGACCATGACACTTATCGAAAAATCATTAAGAGATAACGGTTTCCTTGCGGAATTAACAGATTATGAACCTGACGGAGTATACAGGATTTCGAAATAAAGGAGGCATTGTAAATCAATGAGCGAAACAAACACAGGTAATAACAAATTCAAGGCATTTCTTAAAAAGAAAGATATAGAGATATCATTTAAAAGATATTTCATAGATGCTATGGGAGCAATGGCCAGCGGTCTTTTTGCTTCTCTTCTTATCGGAACGATAATAGGAACACTTGGAAGCCAGCTTGGTATTCAGGCACTGATCGATATGGGCGGATATGCAAAAGGCGTAGCAGGTCCCGCAATGGCAGTTGCTATAGCCTATGCACTTAAGGCTCCCAATCTGGTACTGTTCTCAATGCTTGCTGTAGGTGCGGCATCTAATTCACTCGGCGGAGCAGGCGGCCCGCTCGCAGTACTCATCATAGCTATAATAGCAACCGAATTCGGTAAGATGGTATCAAAGGAAACAAAGGTAGATATTCTGGTAACGCCTCTTGTAACTATCGGTATCGGTGTTCTTCTTTCAATGGCCATCGCACCTGCGATCGGTTCTGCGGCAAGTGCCATAGGTAAACTCATCATGTGGGCAACAGAGCTTCATCCTTTTATGATGGGAATGCTCGTATCCGTTATAGTCGGTATAGCACTTACTCTTCCGATAAGCTCAGCTGCGATCTGTGCTGCACTCTCTTTAACAGGTCTTGCCGGCGGTGCTGCAGTTGCAGGATGCTGTGCACAGATGGTTGGATTTGCCGTAATGAGTTTCAAGGAAAACAAGGTAGGCGGACTGATCTCACAGGGACTCGGTACCAGCATGTTACAGATGGGTAACATCGTAAAGAATCCCAAGATATGGATCGCTCCTATACTTACAAGTGCGATAACAGGTCCTATAGCTACATGTATCTTTAAGATGCAGATGAACGGCGAGGCTATCTCATCAGGAATGGGAACCTGCGGTCTTGTAGGTCAGATAGGTGTATATACCGGATGGCTCAATGATATCGCAGCCGGAACCAAAGCAGGCATCACATCAATGGACTGGCTTGGACTGATCCTGGTATGCTTTGTACTTCCCGCCATCCTCACATGGGTATTCGGTCTGATCTTAAGAAAGATCGGCTGGATAAAGGAAAACGACCTCAAGTTGGAAGTATAATCTTAGACATCAAAAAAGCCACAATCCGTATCACTACGGACTGTGGCTTTATTTAATTTCATTTAGCTTTCTTCATTCAGTCTCTGTGCATCATTGCTCAGCTGTACGACTATCTGTTCAACTTCCTTAAGGATGTTCTGATTCATCTCGCTTGCTGTATATGTCTCTGAAGAATGTGCACTTACTTCTTCAGTTATGGCAGATATCGTCTGGATGGAATCCACGATCTCCTTGTTTGCATCCGCAAGATTTTCAACCGCAACAGAAAGATGATTTGACTGCTTCTTCATCTCTTCTATGCTTGCATCGATAGCGGTGAAGTTCTCAGCTGTCCTTGCTGCCGTTTCACCCTGGATCTTGTTTGTCTCAATAAGAGAATTGATCTTGTCTACCATTGTATTAAGCTGTGAAGATATGTTGCTTATAAGATCATTAATATCGGATGTAGCACTTGTTGTCTGACCTGCAAGGTTTGATATCTCGCTTGCTACAACAGCAAATCCTCTGCCTGCCTCTCCTGCTCTGGCTGCTTCGATTGATGCATTTAATGCAAGCAGGCTTGTCTGTGAAGCCACACTGTTGATGAGTTCTGTAATGGAATTCATCTTGTTGGTGTATTCCGTGAATGCTTCAAGAGCTCCTATAACATCGTTTCCGGCTTTTTCTGATTCTGCAACGAGTTTTGTAAGATTATCTATCTGACCACGACCATCCGAAACAGCTGCGATGGACTTGTCCATGTATGAGCTTATCTCGTCAACCGCTCCCTCAACTGATCCGATCGAATCCTGGATCTGTTCGGTCTTAAGAAGCTGATTCTGTATTGCCTCGGCTGATTCATTGGTACCCGAGCTTACCTCTGACATTGAATTGAGAGTCTGTTCCATGGATGTATTGAGATTGTTCATCTTGATATCCATGATCTCTACATTATCGGACATCTCTCTGGATATACCGAGGATATCATCCAGAATCCCGTTTATCTTATTCTTCTCGATCGTAAGTCTTGCCGCCCTTATCTCGTTAAACAGGCCATAAACTCTGTTTATCATAATGAAGAAGACTACGCACATGATCATTAAAAGGACCTGAATCTCATAGCTTACGATATTCTCTGCAGATGTATTCTTCCTTACCACGATCTCATATAGGACATCGAATACATTCTCCAGTATGACTCCGATCCCGACAATATAAACAAATCTGACATTATTGAAAAGCATACATATGAGAAGCATCGGAAGCGCATATGTGAACACTAGATTGTTATTTGCTGTAAAAAGCACTATGGTGTATAGAATGGCAAAACCGAAGCCGATTATTCTCATTACCAGAACCTCGTCGTCGGGCTTATTCTTAAATGCCATCCATGCCAGTACACACGGCACTATACACATCGCCAGAACAAGCAATGTATATCCCACAGTCCTGTTTCCTTTAATCAGCTCAAGTAAATATGCAAGAGCAATAATACATAGCAGGATAGTCTGGCATATGACACTGGTTCTGTTCGCTTTCGCTATCTCAGATATCGCGGCCTTTTGTTGCAGTTCAGAATAGTTCTCATTCATAAGCTGTTCATCCTCCAATTCTTTCAGGATTTCAGAATGGACATGATCTTTTCGTAATTGCCGGGTATATGCGGAAAAAGACAGTCTATACAGCTCTTGATGAGCTTTCCGTTCTTTTCTGTCATCTTGTAATTTCCCGGACAGGCTCTGTCATAGAGCGGGCAGAAACAGAAAAGACAGTTTATATCCTCTGCACATTTATGGCATGGATAAAACTCGCATTCCTTATTGGCAAAAAACCTTGCATTGTTTTCCATTACTGTAATCCTTTGCAGCTTCAGTAAATCCATTTACTATTTTAATACACGAACCGTAATAAAAGTGTGGGTAACCCCATAATTTCTTTTCATCACATATGATCCCGTTCCATTCAGTCTTTGAAACAGGCTTTTTTACTGGATGATCACATGTGACCGTACTGTCATAATAGTGAAATTCATGACCTCTCATGCCTCTGATATCGGCTCCGAATGCTTTTATTTCTTCTATGTCATCACAAACCTGCATATAGCCGAATCTTACAAGATGACCTGTATAACTGCATTCCCCGTCAACAGCTCCGACAAGAGAAAAAGCTTTTCCCTCTCTGTCTTTTACCAAGCTGTGCAGATACATGTATCCACCGCACTCGGCAATAGTCGGCATACCGGAGTCTATTGCCTGTTTTACAGATCTTAGCATGCTCGTATTACTGCTCAGTTTATCAAGATATAACTCAGGATATCCGCCGCCTAATATGAGTCCGCACGCCTCTTTGGGTATTTCTGTATCATGAAGCGGAGAAAAATACGCTAACTTTGCTCCTGCTCTCTCCAAAAGTCTTAGGTTTTCCCTGTAGTAAAAACAGAATGCCTCATCCCTGGCCACCGCGATGACAGGCTTATCTTTTGGTGCTTTCGTGGTTGACATAACATCTGAATGATATTCTATTTCATCAGCTGAATTCATTATATCAATTACAGAATCAATATCACATCTCTTTTCGAGTATTTCACTGAACTTGTCTATATTTTCTCTGACATTGTCTATCTCACTTGGAAGCTTAAGCCCGAGATATCTGCTCTCAATGCAAATATCCTTAAGCTTAGGTATTCCTCCGATGAGTCTTATATCTGAAAATCCTCCATCAGTCAGTTCCTTTAAGATGACAGGCTTTAGTTTTTCGTAAAACCCTTCTGATATCCTGTTTAGTATGATTCCTTTTATCATTCTGTTCGAATCATCTGCAAGGATCCCTTTTATATGGCTTATCACGGTCCTGCCCGCATTAGCAGCATCGATAACAAGGATGATCGGAGTATCTGTAAGTGATGCGACATCATAACATGAAGCCTTTATGCTGTCGACACTCATCCCGTCGTATATACCCATAACTCCTTCGATCACAGCGTTATCCTTTTTTGCACTTGCGATCACCTGCCTGATACCATCCCTGTCCGAAAGATATGAATCGAGGTTCTCGCTATCAATACCAAGGACAGTACTGTGAAACATCGGATCTATGTAGTCGGGTCCGCATTTGTATGCATTAAGACCAAGCCCTCGTTTTTTAAGGGCTTCAAGAAGGCCGCAGCTTATCATTGTTTTGCCGCTACTACTGCTGCCAGCTGCGATCATGACTCTGTTAATCTTTTTTTTGTAAGTTTCCTGGTTCATAGCTGTCATATAACAAATGAGAATATCATTACCGGATTCTGTGCCTGCAGCATATGGTATTCACCTACAGGTTTTATATTGCTGCAGCTAAGCTGTATCATATCGATATCGGAAGCGTTCTTGTCTTTTAGCATTTCTCTTACTTCATCCATCGTCTCAAGGCTCACTGCGTTTATGACGTAACGCACACCCATCTTCTTTTGCTTAATCGCATCTATGATATCGTACAGCCTGTGCGAACTTCCCCCGATGAATACACAGTCGGGTGCCTCGATATCCTCTAAGCATTCCGGGGCCTGTCCTTTTATCGCGACCACGTTTTTCGCATGATGCTTTTCAATGTTTTTCAGCATAAGATCATATGCCTCTTCATTTTTCTCAAATGAATAAACCTTAAGAGAGGGATGGATGGCTGCTGCCTCAATGGCAACAGAACCCGTTCCTCCTCCTATGTCATAAACAACATCCCCCATGCAAAGCCCGAGCCTTATAATGCTCTCATGCCTTATGCACTCCTTTGTCATGGGCACCTTGTCTCGTACGAACTCTTCATCCTTAAGCACGTTTATTAGCGGCTGTTTTTTAAATGCTTCGTTTACTATCAGTGCGGTTATTATGCCTTCATGTTCAAATTCTATGGCTTCCTTTGCAGATAGCTTAATAAGCTTCTCATCTTCATACGACAGATTTATACCTGCATATATATCGCATGTAAGATTGAGTTTTAAAAGCTCGTTTCCTATGTCTCTAATATCCCCGTCACCGGACAGTAAAACAAATGTCTTTCTGTTATATTTTACAGTCTCGATCAGACTGTGCATGCTGAATGTATCTTTCCTTCCGTGGATGCTGATGATCGCTGCATCATCATAGCTCATGCCCGTGAGAGATGATAGATATGATACTGACGATATCCCGGGAAGTATCCTTATTTCCGCATCCGGATCATACTCTTTAAGAGCAAGACTCATCGCCTTTGTACCGCTGTAAAAACCGCTGTCACCGGTAAAGAGTATCACTGCTTTTTTTATGCTCTCATCATTCTCAAGAACAGGTATTATATCCTTTGCAAGATACATATCGTATTTTTTCTCTGCTCTGATATGATCGATCAGCCTCTTTGCACCGAATACGGCATCCGCTTTTTCTATGGCGTCTTTAACTTCATATGTTAGGTTTTTATCCGATCCCATGCCGTAGCCTGCAAGAATGAAACTGCGCTTCTTTTCTTTTTCATATTCACAGCCTGTTATCATCCTGTATACTTCGTAAAGATCACTACCTTCTTCCTTGACGGGGCGTCTGATCACATGGCAGGTTATGCCAAGTTCCTTGGCAGCTTTTATCTTTTCCTCAAAGCCACCGACACTGCCGCTTTCCTTTGTGACCAAATGCCTGATATCATACTGCTTCATCAAAGCCTCGTTCATCTCTTTAGAAAAAGGCCCCTGCATGGCTATTATGTTCTTTGCGCTTATCGCCTCACGCGCACATATCTCAAGACTCTCCGCTACGGGAAGAACTCTGACATAAGTCCTTTCCTTCGTAGAGTCACTTACACTGCTGCAATATGCATTTAGCTCCTTGCTGCCGGTTGTTAAGAGTATGTTTCCACCAGTATTATCTAGAGCCTTCGCGCACTGCTCAATATTCTCATAGGTTTCGTGATCATAAGCCAGGTCAGCTTCCTTTCTGATCACCCTGATATATCTTGCATTCATAAGATCAGAAGCTTTCTTTATATTTTCACTCGCCTCTGCAGCATATGGATGCGTTGCATCGATAACAAAGTCATCAGAAGATATCATTTCTTTTTTCATCATCTCTGTCATCTGATCTTTATCAAGACGGCCGACATGTATCCTTGCAAACTCGCTTTTTCCCGTCATCTCGTTGCCGTAATCAGTTGCAACGCACACAAGATGGTCTATGCCTTTTTCATCAAGCATCGATGAAAGCTCTCTACCTTCAGTTGTTCCAGAAAATATGATTATTCTCACTTGTTTTCATACCCTCTCGGTGTTACCATTTTTCCGTTTATGATCTTTGTATTTGAATTTCCGATAAATACCGTCGTGAACATATCCACCTGTTTGTCTGCCAGCTCCTTAAGCGTACACACATTCATTTCAGTTCCTTCTCTTCCTATGTTTTTTACATAGCCGCAGACGGTTTCGGGTGATATTTCGGTTAACATAATATCGCATGTCTTCTTTAGATAGTCAGCCCTTTTATGACTGGACGGATTATAAAGCACGATACTAAAATCGCCTTTTGCCGCATATCTTAATCTTTTTTCTATCAACTCCCACGGTGTAAGAAGATCACTTAGACTTATCACGCAGAAATCATGATTTATCGGAGCTCCCAGAACTGCCGCTCCCGATGATGCGGCCGTGATACCCGGTATTATCTCTACATCGTCAAATCCCATCTTTTGTGCAGTCTCAAGAAGAGGCGATGCCATGCCGTAGATACCCGCATCTCCGCTGCAGATAAGGGCTACGCTTTTTCCGTCATTAGCAAGATCCACACACGCTCTGCATCTGTCTATCTCCTGCTTCATCGCACTTTCCATATATTCCTTGTCAGGCAAATATTCCCTTACTATATCCGTATAAGCCTTGTATCCGACGATGATATCGCACTTATCAAGCACCTGTCTTGCCAGACCTGTCATGAACATCTCATCACCGGGACCTATTCCCACAACATATATCTTTCCCATATGATCAAAACCTTTTTGCAACGGCCACTGTCATGCCGTCTCCTGCCTGCTTTTTTACAATTAGTTTTCCGTTAACGCCTGAGGCCAGCACTGCGGCTCTTTCACAGACGTTGTCTACACCCACAGTCTTTTTTACAAATTCGGATGAATCAAACTCTCCCTTAAGCCTGTTAAGTACAGGTGCATCAAATATGATGAGCGGTACAGAATATTTATCCTTAAGATACAAAAGAGCTTCCTCATCCTTTTTGATATCTATACTGGCAAATGCATATACATCCTTTATATCGATGTCGTTTGCCTTAAGTACTTCTATAAGAAACTGCTCTGCCTTATGTCTGTCCGTATCTCTTTTCATGCCTATACCGACTGTGTATCTCTTGGGTGTGAGCAAAAGATCGTATTCACTGTCAGTCTCATCAGCGATGATGATATCGGCACCGCTTTCAGGCGGATAATCCTTTATCGAGAGAACGATCGCCTTTCCTTCTATGGCTTTTGCAGAGACCTTTTTTATTCCTTCTCTGTTACTAATCCTTAGTCCGTTTTCCGAAGCAAACACATCGGCTGAAAATGCAGAGTGTGAATCGGTCGATGTCGTTATGACCGCCTGCGCATCTAACAGTTCTGACATGATAACAGCAAGCTTGTTTGCTCCGCCTCCATGACCTCCGACCACGGGTATGACATATCTTCCCGTATCGTCTATGACGATCACCGGGCTGTCGCTTAGCTTATCCTTAATAAACGAAGATATGGCTCTTACAGCTATCCCCATCGCTCCGACAAAGATAATGGCATTGTGTTCTTCAAACTGTCTGCCTGTCCAGTCTGTAAGCGATGTTACGCTTTCAAATCCCTCAGGCGTCTCTTCACCTGCCATGCTTATATAAGCCTGAGCTTTTTCAAGCCCTGCTTGCTCAAGTTTTTCATTCAGTTTCTCTATCAGTGCCTTGCCGTAAGCGGTAAAGCATATCGCTGCTTTTTTCATAACATTCAGGATGTCCCTTTTCTGAATCCCGTAGTAAATCCCGGATCATACAGTTTAGATCTGTCAAAGTTTTTATGTGTCACGGCTTCCCCAATAAGAACGACAGCCGTTTTTGTGATACCGTTTATCTTTCCTGTCTCTGCCAGAGTTCCTACGCTGCAGATATACTGTTTCTCTTCAGACCACGTCGCCTTATATACGATCGCTGCCGGAGTGTCCTTATCATATCCGCCCTTTATGAGCTTTTCCTGTAATCCCTCAAGCATTCCGCTGCTTAAATAAATCGCCATAGAAGCTTTATGACTTGCCAGAAGTTCTATCTTTTCATCCTCGGGTACCGGTGTCCTTCCCTCCATCCTTGTGATGATGAGTGTCTGCGATATACCGGGAAGTGTATATTCGATATCAAGAGAAGCTGCTGCTCCAAAGCATGCGCTTACTCCCGGACATGATCTGTAGCTTATGCCCTGCTCATCTAGTGCATCCATCTGCTCTCTTACCGCTCCGTATATGCTCTGTTCACCCGTATGCAGTCTTACCGTATCCTTTCCTGCGCGCTCTGAAGCGATCATTATATCTATGACCTCTTCGAGAGTAAGTTTCGAACTGTCATAGACTTCTGCTTCCTTTTTTGCATAGGAAAGAAGCTCGGGATTGACTAAACTCCCCGCATAAATGATGACATCGGCTTTCTTTATCAGTTCCATTCCCCTGACCGTTATAAGATCCTTTGCTCCCGGTCCGGCTCCCACAAAATCAATCATTTGCTTTCTCCATGAATTCATCGGCCGCCTTTGTTTTTCCAAGCAGTCCGAATCTGTTTGAATATACGATGCATTCTACTCTTAGTTCATCGCCCGCTCTTTTGTTAAGGTAATGCGATATGCGATCCATTATATATTCAAAGCATTCCTTTTCTATACCGCTCTCTAGCATAAATCCGTAGGCTTCTTCGGTAGAGAGGCTCTCAAGTATCGAGGCGATCGTTTCGCTGTCTGCTCCACTTTTAAATGCAGCGGCTGCCATCAGCTCCATTCTGCAGTCGGCCTCAGCAGAATGGGTATTCATGATACCGCCCGAAACCTTTATCAGCTTTCCGACATGACCGACAATGAGCATCTTCTTAAATCCGATATCTCTTGCCATGTCTATCGTCTCACCGATATAGTTTGAACACTTGACTGCCTTTTCAAGGTCATATCCGTAATTATTCTTCATAAACTCCAGGCCGTAATTGCCCGGTGTGCATACAGCTATCTCCGCACCGAGAGCCTTTTTCTGATTAAGCTCGACTCTTATGGTATCAAGAAGGGCCTTCGTGCTCATGGGCTCGACTATTCCGGATGTGCCTATGATAGATATGCCGCCTTCTATCCCTAGTCTTGGATTGAAGGTCTTTTTTGCGATCTCCTCACCTTCGGGAACAGATATGACTACACTCAGTGAATCACTGCAGTCAAATAAGGCCATGACCTCTCTTACTTCGCCCTCTATCATTTTTCTCGGAACGGAATTGATCGCAGCACTTCCAACACTTTGATCAAGTCCGAGTCTGGTTACCCTTCCGACTCCCTCTGCTCCGTCTATCAGCACCTGTGAGCATCCGTCTCTTACAAGCGATACCGTCGCATAGATCAGGATACCGTTTGTGATATCAGGATCGTCTCCGCCGTCTTTTCTCACAGCACAGCTTACCGTCTGCTCATCTATCCTTATATCCTCGATCTCAGGTTCATAAGCTATGCCTGCAGGTGTATCTATCCTTATTGAGTTTTTTCTGTTTCCTCCAAGAAGCATGCTCGCCGCCGCCTTTGCTGCCGCAGCCGCACAGCTTCCGGTAGTAAATCCCGATCTCAAAGCAGTCCATCCCTCATCATGTATAAAAGAGCGTTGCATATGGCAGCCGCAACATTGCTGCCTCCCTTTCTTCCCCTGTTAACTATATATTCCATTTCACTGTCGATTATCAGCTCCTTTGCAGCCTCGACATTGACAAATCCGACAGGCACTCCGATAACGAATGCCGGCTTATACCCCCTGTCATAATGTTCTCGTATTGTTATCAGAGCCGTTGGTGCATTGCCTATCACAAATATGACAGGCTTATTGATTGTCATTGCCTTTTCCATGCTGACACTGGCTCTTGTAACTCCCCTCTCGCTTGCCTGACGGGCTATTTCCTCATCAGCCATATAGCAGTGTATGCTGCATCCGTATTTTTCAAGCTCTTTTTTGTTTATTCCTGAAAGAGCCATATTTGTATCAGTTACGATAGCCGCTCCGTTCAGAATTAGAGACTTAAAAGCATCAGCTGCGTTTTTTGAAAACTTAAGCGTTTCGACGTAATCAAAATCTGCTGTCGTATGTATGCATCTCTTAATGACAGGAGCATATCTCTCATCAAGTGTTATGCCTTTTTGATCAAGCTCTCTTGTTATGATCTCAAAGCTTCTTTTTTCAATTTCAGACGGTCTTACGTATTCAATGTCCATTTATTATCTCTTTTATATTCTTAATAAGTATCTTATTTGATCCGTGATCCTTTACAGCTATTCTGTAAAAACCCTTTGAAAGTCCCGGGCAATCCGAAAGATCTCTTACAAGTATCTTTCTCTTTAGCAGTTCTTCGTAAAGCTCTTGTTTAGATTCAAACATCAAAAAATTCGTATCGCTCTCATATACCCTAAGTCCAAGCGTTCCAAGTTCATCTGTCAGATATTGTCTTTCCTTTTGTATCAGATCAAGTGACAAACCAATGAAATCACTCTCATTAATCAGCTTAACGCCTGCTTTTATCACTTCCTCTGAAATGACTGACAGATTCCATTCTGATAACTCACTTCTTATACGGGTGATGATGTCATCTTTCGCCATTACATATCCCGTTCTTATTCCCGGAAGAGCAAGGACCTTTGTCATAGATCTTAATACGATCAGTCTGTCATATTTTTTTAACATCCGATTAACATCAAATCCATTAAGTGCTTTACTAGAAAGATGATAAAAGCTCTGATCGAGTATCACGTATGTATCGTTCTTTTCTGCTCTGTCCAGTACCGCTAAAAGAAGCTCATCATCCAGGCTTTGTCCTGTCGGATTCCATGGATCGCAGATAAATATCATATCGATACTCTCATCCATCATGTCAATGATATCCGAGGTAAGTGAAAACACGTTTTCCTTTTTAAGGTTAAAGGTTTCGATATTACAGTTATGTAAACCATTCAGTGCATATCTGTATCCGCTAAAGCCAGGTTCTGTCAGAAGGACATTTTTCGGTGCCAGTGCCCGAACGATGGCAAGGATGAGCTCGCTTGCCCCGTTCCCCGCAAATACGTTTTCCAGTCCGATCCCTTCATATCCGGCAATTATCTTTCTTACGCTCTCCTGTCTGATATCAGGATACGAGCCTGCCCGTTTAATCCCTCTATTAACGGCATCATTTATCTCATCAGGCACGTTTATCGGATTGAGGCTTACCGAAAAATCCAAGTCTATTCTGTTTCTGTAAATATCTCCGCCGTGGTTCATTCTTTTTCTTATGTTTACATAAATCTATTAATTATGTAAACTATTAATATCATAAGTATCGCTTCGCTCGCAAACATGAGTCTGTTTGCCCGTTTGATATCTTCGTTTTCTATGTTCTTTTTATTGTCTCCGATGTAAGGCTTGCTTACCTTTATTCCACCATAGTAAGCATCCCCCGCAAGCTTAATATTTAAAGCACCTGCACAGGCACTCTCGGTCTGAGCCGAGTTGGGACTCTTGTGATTAAATCTGTCCCTTCTCCATATCCGTAAGCTGGCTCCGGGATCGTATACACC
This sequence comes from Lachnospiraceae bacterium, assembly GCA_016290615.1. Taxonomy (GTDB): domain Bacteria; phylum Bacillota; class Clostridia; order Lachnospirales; family Lachnospiraceae; genus Colinaster. The sequence continues at coordinate 14,392 of JAEEUS010000059.1, forward strand.
GTCAAAAACAGACAGGATCGCACTTGATAAGATCATAAGTATCGCACTTAATCGTGAGGGTATGAAATTAACAAAATCATCCAGTTTTGCCGCTGCCCTTCCGTAGTAGCGATATCTGTCATTGTCATATCCTATCATCGAGTCCATCGTATTTATGGCCTTATATAACATTCCTGCCACAGGTCCTGCTATAGC
>JAEEUS010000137.1 GCA_016290615.1 Lachnospiraceae bacterium
TAGCAATTGGCGTTGAATTTGAAAAGACTACAATAAAATATAAGTTTGATGGAAGCGTGTGAATATGAGTATCTCGTTTATTCAGAGGTGTTATCTGATCGTATTTGAAATAGAGATTATTTATTAACAGGGTACTTTATGAGCAGAAAAAAAGAAATATCTATAGAGGATGAACGCAAAATCGCTGAGAGGAATATTCGTACGTTTAATGGCAAAGTATATGATTCCATGAGCGATATGCAGATTGCCAAAGATAATTATAGGGCAATGGAATATGCAAAATATCGAAAAAGACAAGTGAATAAACACGTTGTATTGTGCTTGGCAGGTCCTTTCTTAATGATACTGTTGTCTGCTACGGTGATTGGCGTGTTTTTGGCTTTTGCTGTTTCGGTCTATTTTGGGGTGCAAGCACTAAAAGAAAAAACCGATAAAAAAGTTATTGTGATAATAGGATTAGTCGTAGATTTCGCTTTTCTTACATTTCCATTTGTTTTTTATTCTTATTAAATTATCCGATGATTGAATTATATATTTGGAAGCAGTTTATTTGCAGATTTAAAAAATCTGCGAAATCCTTATAATTTCCTTATAATTGTCTTTTATTCTCTTAACTGTCAGGAGGATATAAGACATGAACGAAATTAAAACCACAACAAACACTAATAAAGGCTTTTCAGGATTTGCCCTGAAATACATCGCACTTTTCTCTATGGTCCTTGACCATATCCATTATTTCTTTGGATTCACGGGGCGTATTCCCATCTGGTTTTCGTGGGTGGGAAGGATTGCTGCGCCTCTCTTTCTCTTTTGCCTTGTAGAAGGCTTTATTCATACCCATGACAGAGTTAAATACTTTCTCAAGGTTTACGTCATTTCGGTAATAATGGGGCTGATCCAATTTGGCTTCTATAACGTGCTGAGCGGCTTCGTAAGGGGCGACGGCTTTATCCCTGCAAATGCAATGCTTTCAAGCTTTGTGATTCTCATGGTCGTAATGCAGGGAATGGACATGATCGCACACAAGAAGATCTTTAGGGGATTGTTACTTGCCTTAGTGCCCATCCTTCTTCCCTATATCTTCAATCTTGCGGTATATATGCCCCTTATGAACTCCGGAAATTCCACCGGACTTTTCGTTGCGAATCTGATCAACTATTCGGTTCTGCCCCTTCATACCTTCATTGTTGACGGTGGCACAATGACACTGATCGAGGGCATGATCTTATTCGGATTTTCATACCTTAGGAACAAAAAGGTTCGTATATATGCTTACCTTGTATTCGAACTTTTTGCCGGCTTTGTGCTGGTGGGACTGATGATGGGCGGCCTTAATTCAAAGGTTTTGTTTTTCGAAGCCTATGAATGGATGAGTATATTCGCAGTTCCTCTTATGCTCTGCTATAATGGGGAACGGGGTAAAGGAAATTCCGGGTTTTTCTACTTCTTTTATCCCGCACATGTGTACATCCTGTACGCATTATCAATCCTTGTTTATGCGGTGGTTAAATGAAAATTTTGGCTGTAGATGATGAACCCGGTATTTTAAGGGTCATCAGGAAAGCTCTGGAAAAAGAATACGAAGTCGTCACGGTCTGCAGGCCGCACGAGCCCCTTCCGGCTGCGTTTTCGGATATAGATCTGATCATCCTTGATGTAATGATGCCGGGAGAGGACGGGTACGCGATCCTTCAAAGGATCCGTGGAGACGCGGCTTGCCCGATAGTATTTCTCACGGCTAAAGCCCTGGAAGAGGATGTTATCTACGGTCTGGCCCTCGGTGCAGATGATTATCTGCGAAAGCCTTTCTCGGTAGCTGAGCTCAGAGCCAGAGTCTCGGCCCATATCAGAAGGGATAAAAGGGAGAATGAATCCTGCATAAGATCCGGGGAAATAGCCCTTTATCCGTCAGCCAGAATGGTAAAAGCAGGCGGGGAGGATATAAATCTTACCAAAAGCGAATTTGACATCATGCTTCTCCTTGTCAGGAACAAAGGGCAGGCTTATTCCAAAGAGCAGATTTACGAGAATGTGTACGGATATGAGAAATCCGGTGATGAATCGGCCATAACCGAGCATGTCAAAAACCTTAGAAAAAAGCTTTCCGCAAAAGGGTATGATCCGATAGAAACCGTATGGGGTATAGGATACAAATGGAAAAAGGACGAATAAGTATAGGGCAAATGATGGGGATATACATTTTCTCCATTATTTGCCTGTTGTTCATTACAGCGGCATTAAGTGTCATATCGGTAACGATGTGGCTGAATTCTGCTTCTTATACAGAGCCCGGACAGCTGGACAGAGATGTCGAAAGCTGGATCTCGGAATCTAAAGTAAACGGTGTATTTGATACGTCTTCTTTTCCGAATGGGGCAGGATGTATAATAATCGGGGAAAACGGGGAAGAAATATATACCCGGTTTGACACATCCGGAGAAAAGGCTCTCAGAGACTTTATTTCGGAGTTTGAAAACACACCGGAGTGCAGGATCTTAAGAGGACAGGATGTATATCTGAAGGCCGGTATCGGCGGGAAATCCGCATACATTCACTATAGCCTTAGGGTAAAATATGAATATACGGTTTTCATATTGATAATCCTTGTTTTTGCTCTTGTTGTGGTGGTTCCGACGGTCATTGTCATCAGGAAGATAAATAAGGCGGTAAAAAGGGTGGAGGATCATGCCGAGCGCCTCAAAGACCAAGATCTTTCGGAAAAGGGCGTCAGTACGGGGATCAGGGAGATCGATGAGATATCTCTTGCAATAGACAGCCTCAGGGACTCTCTTTCCGAGTCGCTGGAGGCAAAATGGAAGGATGAGCAAAGGACC
>JAEEUS010000138.1 GCA_016290615.1 Lachnospiraceae bacterium
GATAAAGTCCCACAGCGCCAAAGACTATCAAAAATGCGATGTAAAGAGATCTTTTGTCCCCTGACTTTCTGACAAGCTCCATACACAGACATCCGTCAACAAAGAGCGGGATGCATGTCAGATAGCCGTATCCGTATCTTACAAGAGGTGCACTGAAAAACCAGAACATGCCGGATATGGCTAGTACGATAAATACCAGAAAAAGGTCTGCATCTGCTTTCCTTTTTATCAGTTTATATATAAAATATATAACTCCAGCAACAAGACATACCGCAGTAAGACATACCCATCCCTTTTCAACAACAGACATCTGTCTGAACCATGCAGGAAGCCATTCTCTTATCGGCATATCAAGTTTTGTAACATCGTTTATTCCCTTGCCGTATACTCCTATCTCCATGGCGTCATACTGTGCCACACCCTTGGGTATCTTCCAGTCTACATCAAAAAGATCGATGAGCGTTGAAGGATAGATGAGCCATCCGGAGATCAGTACATTTCTTATAAAGAACGGCAGCAGTGTAACGCTACCCGCTAAAAGCGAAGCAAAAATCTGTTTAAAATATCTTTTCCTTATGAGCATTACTGCGGGTTTGATCGCAAGCAGTACAAGCAAAGCTATCGAAAACTTGACCGTAGCTGCGAACACAAGAAGTATGCTGAACATGGCATAGGGATAAATATCCTGTACGTTACCCAAATCCCCGTCTGATCGGTTTTTATCAAGTTCCAAATCATCAAGCCATGCGATAACTGTACTAAATATCAGTATCTGCGCATAATAATCGCTGGCAGGCGATACCATTTCCTTAAAGATAAGACCCAGGTAAAACAAAAGGCCGATCCTTATAAAGTCCGAATGTCTGACTTTCTTTTCCTTAAATACCATGTAGACATCCGATACCTGAAATGCTCCGAGCAGACAAAAGAACCCGGCAGTCGTATGCAGTGACTGACCAAAGATATCAATGAAGCTGTAAAGCGCAGTAAGAGCAAAAGCACTTGAATTGTATCCGAATCTCAGCTGCAGACATGCAAGTCCCTTAACAACACCGTACTCTTCGATCCATCTGATGCTCTGAGCATGATAAAGGCTGGTATCATAGTGTATATATCCGCGTGATGTACCGTATGCGAACAATAGTATAATCACAGGATATATATAAGCCAGAATACGTGTGTTCCTTATCCTCTCAAACAGTCCCTTGATACTTGCTTTTACGCTATCCCTTAATGCAATAACTGATATGATGCTAATAAACATCAAAACCACATTTGCAGCAATACCGACACCGCCAAAAAGGCTCCACGTCTGTGCATATACGGTATTGAAAACAAGTCCCGCCAGAATGACAAAAAAGGGCTTTTCTTCTGTTTTTCTGTTAAAAATCCAACTAAAAAAGCTCAATACGGCAATCCCCGTTCCAAACGAGGTCATTGCAATATAGAGCCAGTTTAGTAAAACCATTATCATAGTTTAATTATTTCCCGTTCTTGTATTCTTCACAGCTCTTGCCACAGATAGCCTTCATATCGGCATCCATCATCATAGCTACAAGTCCCTTGAAATCTACATCTCTCTTCCATCCGAGCGTATTCTCAGCCTTGGTGCAGTCTCCCCATAAGAATTCCACTTCTGCAGGGCGGTAGAACTGAGGGTTTACATCCACGAGCACTCTTCCTGTTGCTTCATCGATACCCTTTTCATCAACGCCGCTTCCTTCAAAGACTATCTTGATACCAAGCTCGCCAAACGCTGCTTCAACAAATTCTCTTACGGTATGAGTCTCATTTGTTGCAAGAACATAATCTCCGGGTGTATCCTGCTGTAGCATGAGCCACATGCCCTTTACATAGTCTCCCGCAAATCCCCAGTCACGCTTTGCATTCATATTTCCAAGTGAAAGCTTCTCCTGCTTTCCTGCCATGATATTTGCAATCGCAAGGGTGATCTTTCTTGTAACGAAGTTTTCACCTCTTCTGGGTGACTCATGGTTAAAGAGAATTCCGTTGCATGCAAACATGTTGTAGGACTCTCTGTAGTTTACGGTTATCCAGTATGAATAGAGCTTCGCAGCGCCGTAAGGACTCTTTGGGTAAAAAGGAGTCTTTTCAGACTGAGGTGCAGTTTCGGGAAGTCCTCCGAAAAGCTCTGATGTTGATGCCTGGTAGAAACGGCAGTTTCCGCCGTAAAGTCTTATCGCTTCTAGAAGCTTTAATGTGCTTACACCTGTAGCTTCAGCCGTATACTCCGGTACTTCAAATGAAATACCTACATGTGACTGTGCTGCAAGGTTATAAACCTCTGTGGGTTTTATCTCTGAAATGATCCTTCCAAGACAGCTTGAATCTGTCGTGTCGGAAAAATGCAAAAACAGTTTTACTCCGTTATATGATGATCTGAGAAGATGATCGATTCGTTCCGTGCCTGCGATCGAATGACGACGCATAAGACCATGAACCTCATATCCCTTCTCAAGCAAAAATTCTGCAAGATAGGAACCGTCCTGTCCTGTTATACCGGTAATAAGTGCTACGTTTCTCATAAATATCTCCTATTGTTCATAACCGTCATCCGCCGATGACCTATCTTATTTAGTATATACTGATATTCATTCTATTTCAACGTCCTTATATCACAGGTTTTTGATGAACCAATTTAAGCTCTCATCAATAATATAATTTTCCCGTTATATGCGATTAACGCGCATGCCGGGTGTCCTTTTTATAAAAAATGTTATTTTTTGTCTTTTACATATGATTTAGCGATTTACAGAAAACACATAAAACCA
>JAEEUS010000139.1 GCA_016290615.1 Lachnospiraceae bacterium
GGCAAATCGTCTGGCGCTTCCTCTCACAAAGAAAGATACGACTATGAGCGGTATGGAGATGCATATAAGTATATTCTCAGGATAGATCATATCTTTTCACCCTCACGCTTCATTTCTATATACAGATAGACAGTTGCAATGGTAGACAGCAAATCTCCCAGCTCATACCAGTAATCACCCGACACGTACATTGCATTAAATGACCAGACTAAAAATCCTCCGGTCAGGATCAGATTGCCTTTATTGTCCGATTTTTTTATTATCCTCAAGGTAATAATCGTAAGGAAAATAAGCGCCGGAACATACGTAACTGCGTACATTACATTGTTGACCGTTGCAGTCATAGCACCGGAAGTAACAAATTCCGCCATCAGATTGAACATTAGTTGCGCGATAGCTATATACAGAATGTAATACAGATATTTTGCAGGTATCGGTTCATACTCTATCATAAGACCCACGATTATGCAGACCAAGTAGCCGAACGCAACAGCACCGATTATGTTTCCTGTCCATGTCCCTGACCATCTGATCCATAAGCACATATATATCGCAGTCATGACCGTGATGATCATATTTTCTAGCGAGATCCTAAGCTTATAGGAATCAAAAAGCTGCTTGTACATGGATACAAGCAGCATCATAAACGCATATTCACCTATGGCATTGACAGAAAAGGGCATTTTCTCCCCTGAATATAAAATGTCAAAACACAGCCAGTATATATCATTGAGCAAGAAGCTGAACATAGAAAACATGAACAGGATCGCAGGAAGATCAACCCTACTGTTCTTGATATGACCTACCATACCATATACAAGCACAAGAAGAACGATCACCTGTATCGCTGTGACGATTATCCCTAAAAGATCAGCATCCACCTTTAGTTTCTCCCATTATCAGAATTCGTAATCCATGCCCTCAAGCACATGCTTTAAGGCATTACGTCCTTCATATAGGATATCATAAGTTTGCTTTTTTGTCTTGCCCAGTATCTTTGCGATACTCTCATGCTTCATGTTTTCTATGTAATAAAGATAGAGAACATTCGCATAATCGGGTCTTAAGCTGTTAAGAGCTTCATAGATCACCCTGTTTCTTTCCTGTGAAAGAATGCCGTCTTCAAGGCATGTGACATTAATGTCATCTTTTCTTTGAGACGCAGTTTCTACTTCCTTCCCGTACTTTCTTATGAACATCTTCGCCTTGTTTCTTGCAATTCCGAAAAGCCATGTCTTGAAACTGCTGATGCCAAGAAACGGAGTCTTTCCGAGAGCCACCAAAGCAAAAGTTTCCATCATGATGTCTTCGGCATCCTCCAAGTTGTTTACAAGCCCGAACAAAAACAGAGTAAGGCTCTCCCTGTAACGCTCGAGCAGAGATCTTATATCAGCCTCATCTTTTGACTTAAGATAATGCTCATACACTTCCTCATCAGCCACAAGATTTTTCGTCTTTATGGGGAGCACGTTCATATCACATATTTGGTTGTCATATTCCATATGTGTAATCATGTGATTATACTACCACTAAACATCAAAAAAATGCGAAATATTGCACGAAATGCAGAAATTCGAGCACGAAATGCAGACGGCATAAAAAAAAGCCCTTTAAAAAAGGGCTTTTTTGTGCAATTTCACCAAATTTACTTGATCTCGCTGTGGTACTCCTGAAGTGACTTGGGTTTGCTTCCGACATTGGCTTTGATGTAGTGGATACCCTCTGCTGTTGCTCTTGCAGCTGCCACTGTTGTCACATAGGGAACCTTTGCTTTTATAGCTGCCTTACGAAGATAGCTGTCATCATGTACACTGCTCTTTCCGATAGGCGAGTTGATTATAAGATCGATATCTCCGTTTGTTATCATATCGTTGATATTCGGTCTTCCTTCATAGAGTTTCTTTACACACTCGGCATGTACGCCTGCTGCCGTGAGTACATCGTACGTACCGCCGGTTGCGAGTATCTTAAATCCGTCTGACTCAAGGCTCTTAGCAACATCGACTACTTCTTCCTTATCCTTTCCGTTTACGGAGATAAGAGCTGTTCCCTCAAGCGGAAGCTTTGACTGGATGGCTTCCTGAGCCTTGAAGAATGCTTCACCGTAAGACTTGGAAAGTCCGAGTACCTCACCTGTTGAACGCATCTCGGGTCCAAGTATCGGGTCAACCTCAGGGAACATGTTGAACGGGAATGCTGCTTCCTTTACTCCGTAGTAAGGAATCTGCCTCTCGCCGAGTGACTGAACAGAGAACTCGTTTCCTGTAAGCTCTGCTGTAACAATCTGAGTAGCAAGAGGTACCATGCGGATGTTGCATACCTTTGATACGAGCGGTACGGTACGGCTAGCTCTGGGATTAGCCTCAAGCACGTATACCTTTCCGTTCTCTATAGCATACTGCATGTTCATAAGTCCCTTAACATGCATCTCTTCTGCGATCTTTCTTGTGTATTCCTTGATCGTCTTTACATTCTCCTCAGAGATATGAACTGAAGGAATGATACAAGCACTGTCACCGCTGTGAACTCCGGCAAGCTCAATATGCTCCATAACTGCAGGAACATATGCATGCTTTCCGTCTGCGATGGCATCTGCCTCGCATTCAAGAGCGTGATTAAGGAATCTGTCTATAAGGATAGGTCTGTCAGGTGTAACACCTACAGCCGCTGCCATGTATTCTGACATCTGATCATCGTCATAAACGACTTCCATGCCTCTTCCGCCGAGAACGTATGAAGGACGTACCATAACAGGATATCCGATCTTGCTTGC
>JAEEUS010000140.1 GCA_016290615.1 Lachnospiraceae bacterium
TTAACAATACCGCTGTACGTTCATACATGTTTATTCTCCCTCCGATTTTTCCTTCTCACCCGGCATTTGCATATTCTTGCTGTATGTCTTGCATGTGACATCGCTTACCTGATACTGGCCATCGTCTTTTTCTTCTATCGTTATCATGTTCATTACTACCGTTGATCCGCTTCTTGCCTGATCGTCTTTATCATATACATACTCCATGATTCTTACGACATAAGAACCGTCTGCTTTTTTGCGTACAATATGATTACCTAAAGATATCGCCGCAGTTTCAGGAACTGAGGTATTTTTAAAGAACTCATCAAAGCTCATGCTGGTTCCGTTATATGTGATCTGAGCTCCGTCTTTTATCATTGAAACTACCATATCCATGTTCTGCTCTCTTATCACGGGAGCATGAACCCTGTAAAGGAACGAGTCACCATATGCGCAGAGCTCTTTTTCTTTTACAGTATCAGTGATCCTTCCTGCCTTCTCATCAGCAGTCACTGATCTTGCAACCCTGAATCCGATCCTGGCATCGGTAAAGTTCATATAGTTCATTGAAAAAGCCTGAGAAGGACCGAATCTGTTGACTGTATTGGCAAGTCCTATCGGATTTGAGAAAGAGCCACCTCTTAATGTGTGTGCCACCTTTCCTGAATTCTTTATGCTGACAACTGCTGCCCTGGTCTGTCCGTTTCCTTCTTCCTCACGCTTGTAAGAATACATGAACTCGTTTTGCATTGAGGGATCTACCGGGAAATCATTGAATACCGACAGCTGCTCATCCGTATACTGCGGGCCTCTCGGATCCTTATTATCTGAATTCTTTGCAAGATCCGAATAGTATGAACGGTTGTAGTAATCCCACTGCTGCTCCCATACATTACCTACAAGATCATATATTCCAAGAGGATTTGAAAGCTTACTTCCAACAGGTCCAGAGTAAGCATTTCCGCCGGCACCTTCCATATTCAGTGAGGAAGTGTATTCTCCGTTTTTCTTGGGGTTATCGGTAGTCACGTTAACCCATGCATAATAACCTATAAGATCATGGAAACCATCGGTGTAATCCTCAGGCTCTTCCACAGTGGTTGATGTTGAAAGTCCTGAGAACAGGCTTCCGTTTCCGTTATTGACATCATCAATATATTTACCGCCTCTTGCGGCATATTCATATTCTGCTTCAGTGGGCAGTCTGAATCCGTTTTTATCAAAATCGCATACCACTTTGACAAGCTGCAGATCTGCTGTCTTCTTGTCGCCTTTTTGCATATCACTGCCCGCGATCTCGCTAAGGAAGGTACATTCGGTCTTTCCGTCACCTTCTTTACCGTTATAAATGTTCACGAATGAATAACAGGGATCATACCCTGATTTTATGGAATAGAAATTACAAAACTGAACTGCTTCGTACCATGAGATATCGATAGCCGGTCTTGCGCCTAATCCCCATCCGTTATCCTTGGCAGTTTCCTTTTTGAACATGATCTGATATGCACTCACATCATCAAGCACATATTCAACATCTCCAAGCTTATATGATACAACTATGGGATCCTTGCTCTTTACCTGACACTCATTCACAAAAGTATAGAACTGTTCCATTGTGATCTCGTATTTTCCAAGCCAGTAATCAGAAACGGTCACATTGTGTACATCTTCAGAAGCGTCATTCAGTTTCCACATAGGACAGTTAACATCAAAAGCCTGACTGTCTTTTTCCATAAGTCCGGTGACACCTACTGCCTCATTTCCGACAACTTCCTCACCCATGTACTGAGGATCAAGCACATTGTTCCACATCTTTAAGATATTCTGGGTTGTTTTTCCTTCTACATATGCGATGGTGTAACGATGCTCACTGCTGTTTTCATCTCTCCAGTCACCTGCTTTATAGCTGCCACCGTCAACATATACCATATCGATATCATATTTTGATGTGGTATCCCTGAACCATACTTTTGCTATCTGATCCCAGAAAAGGATATCTGTCCTGTCACCGTCTATCATTACGGTCAGTTTATCCATATGATCAAGGGAATTCTTTCCATCAGCTGAAACTGATGCTATATCTTCAAAGATCATAGGTTCATCAGAGTTTTCCTTCTTGGGATATGTTATCTGTATCTCGCTTCCGTCCCTTAACGTCTCTAGATTTCCGTCTCTTAATATCTTGGGCCAGTTGGCGGGATCTTTTGATTCCGTTGTTGAATTGCATATTATCGAGATATTATCATATGCAGAAGCGTTATAAACGATAGGATAATAATAGTCGCAAAAATCAAGCTTATCGCCTTTGTCTGTCTTAAGACCGCTATCCTGTGCATAATTGGCTACGGATACTACAGGCCACTGCTTGTCACCGTGTTTTATCTCATATTTTCCGTCCGCAAACAGGATCTTGTCATGTCCTTTAAAATCTGCAAGATCTGTAGACTGGTACAAATAAAACTCTGAAAAACCGGCAACCGTACTTGTATCAGGATCAGCCTCAATATCAGTGTATTCCACGTTCACCTCATCACCTGCTGCATCAAGTATCTGAACAACACTGAAATCACCAGTCAGATCACCTCTTACATAAAGTACGCCTCCCAGCATATATGCGCAGTCTATATCAAAACTGTCTTCGTTATCCACAAGATCAGTTTCGTTTTGCGTTGTGGCTGTCTGATCAGCAGGTGTTTGTGTAACTTCATCCTGTCCGCAGCCGCAAAGCGTGCTGCCGATCATTATCGCACATAACAATACGGCTATGAT
>JAEEUS010000141.1 GCA_016290615.1 Lachnospiraceae bacterium
GACGACATTCTTGCCGGATTGGTCCAACAGGGAAAGGCTAAATCCTTTAATTGCAAACCCGAATACAAAGGTAAAAGCGTTGTTCCCAGTAAAATCACTATCACTTCAGGCAAAGACGGTGTAGATGTGTTTAAACAGACCATTGAAGTATGGTAAAGGAGATGAATCATGACTGATCTTAACGTTGTATATAAAAGTGTTCTTGAAGCGGATAAGGCTGCTGTAGTTATCTGTGACCTTAATCATACGATTATTTATATGAATCCGGTGGCAATCAACAGATATGAGAAATGGGGCGGTAAGAACTTGGTCGGACAAAGCCTCCTTAATTGCCATAATGAAAAATCACGAGAAATGATCCTTAAGGTGCTGGAGTGGTTTGGAAAATCTAAGGACAACAACATCGTGTACACGTCTTATAACGAAAAAGAAAACAAAGATGTGTATATGGTAGCACTCAGAAATGATGACGGCGAATTGATCGCTTATTATGAAAAGCACGAGTACCGAAATCGCGAAACCATGAAAATGTATGATATGAATTGAGATTTAATATGAATTTAAGTGTAAATGAAAACGGAATAGACTATTATGATTAACGGATTACATCATATTTCATTAAAGTGCGGAACAACTGAAGAATTCGAAAAAGCTAAATCATTTTACCTGGATCTTTTGGGTTTTGAAATAGTCAGAGAATGGCCAGAGGGGGTAATGATATGCTTCGGCAATGGAATGCTTGAGATCTTCGGTAACGGAGAAGGGATTAAGACAAAAGGTGCCTTGCGTCACCTAGCTTTTGCGACAGATGATGTTGATGCGGTTGTTGAAAAGGTAAAAAAGGCAGGATATGAAGTGTTCATAGAACCAAATGATATCGTTATAAAGTCTGTTCCTGAATTTTCTGCAAGAATGGCATTCTGTTTTGGACCACTCGGTGAAGAAATAGAATTCTTTCAGGAAAAATGACATTAACCGATTCCATTTCATGATGTACAGAGGGAAATATGTTAGATAATAAAGGATTTGATTTATGGGCTGACGGATATGATGAGGCTGTGGGTCTGTCAGATGAGGATAATAGCTATCCGTTTGCCGGTTACAAAAAGATTCTTGGCAGTATTTATGAATCGATAATGAAGAAAAATAATGCTGAAGTACTTGATTTGGGTTTTGGTACAGCTACGTTGACAACAAAACTCTATGAAAACGGATGCATTATATATGGACAGGATTTTTCATCGAGAATGATTGAACTGGCCTCTGAAAAGATGCCGGATGCACATCTGTATCAGGGTGATTTCTCACACGGATTAGTGGAACAACTGAAACAAAGATCATATGATTATATTGTTGCCACCTATTCTATGCATCACTTATCAGATGATCAAAAGGTGGTATTCCTAAAGGAATTGCTTGCTCATCTGAAAGATGACGGTAAGATCCTGATCGGGGATGTCGTTTTTGAAACCCGTGATGAATTGGAAGAATGTAAGCAGAAAAGCGGGGATGAATGGGACTATGAGGAAATCTATTGTGTCGTTGATGAATTACGGGCAGTCTTTCCTAATTTGAAGTTTGAGAAAGTAACATTTTGTTCAGGAATCCTAATGTTATACAGATAAATATATTCAATAAAGCAGGATTGTGGGCGGTAGTGACCTTTTCCTCCTTTTATCCGTCTATATCTATAGGTGGATGCAAAGGAGGATGATTATGAAAAGTAAACTGATTGCTTTAATTTTGAGTATGGCAATGATCGGTTGCACAGGCTGCGGAGTTTCGAATGTTGATGTTGACGGATTGAATCACGAATTGGCCTCAGTGGAAGAATGGGATTTGGATTCCGAAGATATTCCTGAATGTAGCGATAATACCATGTTCACTCTCAGGGTATATGAACCCTGGATTTACGAATCCCTGCATTATACCCTTCAAAACGACGGAACTCTTATTGTACTTTACTATTCCACCGAACTTGGACGTGAGACGCTGTCCGAGGAGAAAATGGAAGAAATCAGGAAAGTATTTTCTCCTGAGAAAGTCTATTCCATGGATATCGGAAGAGAAGATGACCGGACTGACGGAACCAGCAGGTATATTATCCTCTACGACTCCGATGAGAATGAGATAAGCATTGGAGGATATGAACTTGAAGGTGGAGATCATTTTAACAGGTATTTCGATAAGCTGTATGAACTGGTTCAGGACGACTATACCAAACAGTGGTCGGACAAGGTCGATGAATGTATACGCGATGGCGTGACATTCGGAGACAGATACTTAACCGAAGAGGGATAATCGCGGTGGGGCTATAAAACATCTGAGAAACTCATGTTTTATAGCCCTTTTTGTATGTTTTCTCCTTGTCTGAAGCTGGAATTGCCATAAAAAGCTATAAAATCCGGGTTTTAGAGAGAAATTATAGTCCCATCAACAGCAAATCCAAGAAAAGGGCTATAATACCAGCATTTCTAAGAGAATTTATAGCTTATTCCAATCTTTAGAGCCTGTTTAGCAACTGAGGAAGCTAATAAATTTCAATAAACAACATTAGTTATCTGAAAATACATATAAATCACATATTTCATTGTAAAAACCCCATAAAAACAGTAAAATGTATTGAGTTGTACCCTTTAGGGTAAGTGCGATTGTTATGGGGTTGTGAAATGGATAATTCTAAGCAGCAGGAGGTTCCGCTCTATAGCGCCCTCGAGAAGTTCAGACGTCTCAGAGTGGTACCTTT
>JAEEUS010000142.1 GCA_016290615.1 Lachnospiraceae bacterium
ATTAAAGAGGATGGCAAGAAAGACCACAAGGGCTGAGATCACCGAAAGGATAGCGAGGTTAAGAAAAGAGATACCGGATATCGCTCTTAGGACAACGTTCATTACAGGTTTCCCCGGCGAGACAATAAAGGATTATAAACAGATGCTCGAGTTTGTTAAGGAAATGAGGTTTGACAGACTAGGAGTATTCACATATTCACGTGAAGAAGGTACAAAAGCAGGGCAGATGAAGGGGCAGATCCCGGAATTCATAAAGAGAAGACGCAGGGATAAGGTGATGAGACTCCAGCAGCAGATCGCCTGGGATAAGGCTAAACAGACTGCAGGAGAGATAATGGACGTTATGATCGAAGGAAAACTGGTAAAAGAAGGCGTTTATGTCGCTAGGACGTACAAGGATGCTCCTTCGGTTGACGGTGAAGTTTTTGTTGAATGCGATCGCGAGCTTATGAGCGGTGATTTTGTAAAGGTAAAAGTTACCGGTTCAAGAGAATATGACCTTGTTGGAGAGGTGATTGAGTGATATTATAAAGGGTAGAACGAAACTTGGAGAAAAATATGAATTTACCTAACAAATTAACTATACTCAGGACTATTCTTATCATACCTTTTGTTATCATCCTGTTAACGGGATGCTTCGGTTCATGGAGTGACTGGATAGCACTTTTCATATTCATTCTTGCCAGTATAACCGATCTTTTGGACGGCAAGATAGCAAGAAAGTATAATCTTATAACAAATTTCGGAAAATTCATGGATCCGCTTGCCGATAAGCTTTTGGTATGCTCGGCGCTGATATGTCTCCTTTCTCTTGAGAGAATACCGGCATGGGCGGTGCTGATAATCATGGCAAGGGAGTTCATTATTTCGGGATTCAGACTTGTGGCTGCCGATAACGGGGTTGTGATAGCGGCCAGCATGTGGGGGAAATCAAAGACCGTGAGTCAGATGATAACCATAGGCATACTGATAGCGGATATAGATTTTATACTTTTTAAGGTTTTGGGAATAATCGGAATATATGTGTCAGTCATACTGACGATCATATCGTTAATCGATTATATAGCAAAAAACAAGGATGTCATGAAAGAAAAGTAGACACAATTCTATTGGCGAGGTTACAGTATGGGGAAACTCAATATCAATCCGGATTTTAGCAAGATCAAGGAAAAGGCGTTAAGTGTAAAAAAGATCGGCGAAGAAAAGACCAAAGAGATCATATCAAAGGTTAAGAAAGCTCAGGCAAATGAGTCTGTAGGAGACGACAGGCCGCTTGGAAAGAGGTATCACAAGATTGGAGTGAAGCTTCTTGCGGCTTATTGCGTCCCTGTGATACTCATTATTCTGTTGGGCTTTTTTTCATATCGCACAGCTTCTCAGGTAATAGAAGAAAAGTATCTTACAAGTGTTGAGAGTGCCATAGCTGCGACAGGCAACTATATGTCGATGATATGTTCAAGCATCGAGAACAAGGCTCAGACTCTTAATACGGATGACAATGTCACAAAGTATTATCAGGTCCTTTATAAGAAGACAAGCAGTGAGAAGGACAAGACTTATACCAATATTTTCAATGAGATAGGCAACTATATCAAATCCACGGATTTCGTATCGGATGCATATATCATTTCGGAAAACGGAAGAGCTACCCTTAACAATAACAGATCGGAAACACAGATAAGAGAATCAGAAAACGGAAGATTTGTTGAATTCTGGGATCAGCCCGAGGCTGAACTTGTTAAAGACTATGAAACCACAAGCATACGTAACGGATGGATCGGCAAGCATCCCTTCATTGATGAGGTATGGTTTGGAGATCCCGATTCATATGAGTTTTCATACATTCAGTTATTCATGTATGGCGACGGTATTGTTGTCATAGATATGGATAAGGAAAACCTTAAGAATACATTAGAGACTCTTAATCTGGGCGATGGAAGCTATGCGGGCTTTGTATCAGATAAGAATGAGTTATGCATGAAGCATACTGTAAGCGACGGAGTTGATTCTTTCAGCTTTACTAATGAGGGTGAGGGATTCTTTTCTGACAAGAGCTTCTATACACAGGCTGTTGCCGGAGGAACGCTCATAGAAGGAAGCGAGGTAGAAGTCGAAGGAACCAAGTACTTCTTCTACTTTACTCCTATTGACGAGACTGGAATATCACTCTGTGCACTTATACCCGAGGATAATATCACTGCTGAAATGGCCGGTATCAGAAATGTTACCGTGATCATGGTTATAATCGGAATAATAGTTGCTCTGGGAATCGGTCTTGCGCTTGCAAGAGGAATCAGTTCAACACTGAGCAATGTATGCAACAATCTGGGCAAGGTTGCAAAGGGCGACTTTACTAGAAAGTTCAGAACCAACAGAAATGACGAGATGAGATATCTGACAGATACGCTCAATGAGACTGTCGCGGGAATTCACTCTATCATGGGCAATGTAAGAGGCTTCGGTGATGATGTTACGGAGTCTGCTAACAAGGTATACGAGTCCAGCGACAACATGAAAGATATCATGCAGAATATCTCTCAGGAACTTGATCAGCTCGCAGACGGTGCAGAGCTCCAGGCAAAGGATGCGGATGTATGTGCTCACGAGATGAACGAGTTCTCAGATAAACTTGACGGTGTTGTTAACAGTACACAGCAGATGGAGGATACCATCGGCAAGACTCTGGATTCAACACAGCTTGGAAGAACAAAGATATCTTCACTGAATGAAAAGAGTGCG
>JAEEUS010000143.1 GCA_016290615.1 Lachnospiraceae bacterium
TAACGCATCCCTGACTGCGTCTTTTATTACTTCGCTGGACATCGTTGCACCGGAGACGGCATCAACATCTGGTGCATTATTCGTGATCATATCATTAACTATAATATCAGCAGGATGTCCTTTGCCACACTCATGCTTAAGTATTTCAATATCACTGATCACTCCGCCTGACACCGTAACGCTGACCTCCACCTTGACCATATCCGTTTCACTGCGGCCGGTATATACTCCGTCAGCGACCTGTCCAACATCAATCGGGGATCTGTCAAAAGAATTAACCTGACTGATCATCCTGCTGCTGACTATCAAGACTCCGCCCAATATCACAGCCAGGAATATGGGTACAATTATAAGCAAGGTTTTAAACAGCTTTGTCATTGTTCTAATTCCTCAAATATGAAACTATCGGTTCAATATACTTTATGTCCGAAATATCATATGTAGAGCCGATCATCTCGGCCATTATTTTTTCCTTCTCCGTAGCATCTTTTTTATTCTTAAGAGCTGATACAAACATCTTCATTGCAAGTCTGGCCGGAGCCTTCATATTTTCATAGTTAATTCCGGCCTGACAGTAAAACACTTTGATATACTGCTTTTGTTCTTCCGAGAGTGCTTTCTGAAGCATTATTTCAACATCCGGATTGTCGTTGGGGCTTCCGCCTGTACAGAACACTGCAAGGCGCTTGTTTTTCCATCCGGTTGCCTTTTCAAGAAACCACTTTACTTTTACAATACTTCCTGCCATTGCCCACCCGCCATAACAGATTGCTTCATAATCTTCAAAATATTCAGCATTTTTCTTTTGAGCTTCCTTAAGATCAAGCAGATCACCGCCTGTTTTATCAGCCAGCCACTCCGCGTATTTTTGGGTAAATCCGGTCTGCGATGTGTAAATTATCAATGTATTCATATTTCACTCAGATTCCTTTCCATCATCATAATAGTCTTTATTGTTGTCTGAAGACTCTTTTTATCGATACCTTCAAAGATACGGCTGATGACATGCAAGCTCCGGCTGCCATTATTATCATTCTTCTCCAGAAACTTCCTGCATTTATCCGTGACGAATATCCGCTGTTTACGTTTGTCGTTTTCATCGGAAACGGTGGAAACAAAGCCTTTACTCTCAAGCTTAAGAAGTATCTGTTTTACATTCTGATGGGAACTGCCCATTACATCCGAAAGCTCATTAAGAGTAGGCGGTTCCGTACATAAATTGATGCAGATGATGGCAAAAAATTGTTTCCATGTGATCTCTTTGAAATATGCATCCGCTGCTGCCTGATACCTGTTGTTAAAGGCACTGAGAAGTCCCAGTAAAAAAGGCTGTGGCGGCATATCTCCGAACTTCACTCCGTCAATTTTCATAGCTTCATCGTAATTCATATGATATCCCCTCTTGATTATGTAACATATTACCTATACAGATAATGTAACATATTACCCATTTTGTCAACCTCTATTTAAAAAAGCTTCGGCACATAACCGAAGCTTAGCTTTTAGCCGTTTGTTTTATCAATCTCTCTTTATACCCCCACCAAGACGCCGTTATAGAACTGCTCCTGGAATGCAATTTGAGCATAAATTTCATCTCTGTTCGGAATCCCTACATCATCTGACACATTACCATCTTCATCGCAGGGAACTACGATCCATTTGGTCTCATTATCATCATATCTGTGATAAACAGCGATTACTTTTCCAATAAATACATTAACAGCAGAGCTTTCACCCAGGAGATATACGTCCTGTTCAGATCCGTCTCCACCAATTAAACCATCAACATAACCATAGTTGACCGGATAATACAGTTTTTTGTGACGAGGGTGATAACTTCCCATAGGACGGTCTATTTTTCCCGTAACTACTTTTCCGATAATATCCTTATATCCGTTATCCGGCACGGGGTTAAGCTCAAATCCATAAAGCTCTCCCATATTAAGGCAGCACTCACCACGTTCATACATTTCTCTGAATTCATCAAAGGTAAGCCATTTTGTTTGATTAACTTCTTTGGTTGTTGCCTTCTTTAAATCCGGTTCCTTATTTGTTTCAAAATAATATGAGTCACGTATCCAGTTGTGGCGCTGTCCGTCATAGGATGTAGCTACTTTCGTTGCAAGAATCTTTGCATCCGAAGGCTCAAGCTCTATCCCGACTTCTTCATACACTTCACGAAGCGCTGCATCAAGACTTGTTTCACCTAATATAGAATGGCCCGCTACTGTTTCCCATTTAAGCGGATCGGTATCTTTATCCGCAACTCTTTGTGACATCAAGTATTTACCGGTCTTTGGATTTTTTATCCAAACCATGATCCAAAGGTGAAATTCATCTTCTGAAAGATTGCATTGTTCACCACGAATACACGTCTTTCCGGTAATTTTTCTGTCTATTGTATATACATCCCACAACTCACTCATCCGAGTCAACTCTCCTGCTTAGCGTACTCATTTCACATTTTCCATCTCCCGATATACTAAAAACTACGATTGGTACTATAGCACGATATTTTCCGAGATAAACCGCCATCAATTTTTATGATTTCTTAGTTCATTTTATTCCTGATATTGTTGACTGCCATATCCCTGGTCTCTTTATTGCCGACAAACGAAGAAGATCCCTATCACTTACATGTAATACCACGTAAATAATACCTTATGCCTGACGGTAAAACTCTCAGGATAATTATCCTCAAGC
>JAEEUS010000060.1 GCA_016290615.1 Lachnospiraceae bacterium
TTACACTGTGTTCCGTGATATTCCTCGATGCATTTTCTCACTCTGACATCCCGTTCCGCTCTTGTCCACTTTAGTCCTCAGAAATCGAAACTTTTTGCATCGTTCCGTCCTGATACGACTGTGACCGTTGCGCCACGACACGCAGCGTCTTAGTGCGTCTTAATCCGTCCTTACAGACTTTTTAGCGTCGGGAACAGAAGGACATCTCTGATCGCCGGACTGTCTGTCAGAAGCATGGTCAGTCTGTCTATTCCATAACCGATACCACCTGTAGGTGCCATACCAATCTCGAGTGCATTGAGGAAATCCTCATCAGTGTGGTTTGCTTCCTCATCGCCCATGTCAGCGAGTGCATCCTGAGCCTTGAAACGCTCTCTCTGATCGATGGGATCATTAAGCTCAGAATATGCGTTACACATCTCCCATCCGTTAATGAAGAGTTCGAAACGCTCAACGTAACCTTCCTTGTCAGGCTTCTTCTTTGTGAGCGGAGATATCTCTATAGGATGATCCATGATAAATGTAGGCTGAAGGAGATGTTCCTCAACAAATGTCTCAAAGAAAAGATTGAGGATGTCACCCTTCTTATGATGAGCCTCAAATTCAACTCCCTTTTCCTTGGCGATCGCCTTTGCTGCATCGTCATCTGCTATCTGATCAAAATCAACATCAGCATACTTCTTAACAGCATCTATCATTGTGAGACGTTCGAAAGGCTTTCCGAAATCAAGTTCAAGTTCGCCATACTTAAATGTCGTTGTACCGAGAACTTCCTTAGCCACATGACGGAACATGTTCTCTGTAAGATCCATCATTCCGTAATAATCCGTGTATGCCTGATACAGCTCCATGAGTGTGAACTCAGGATTATGTCTTGTATCAAGTCCTTCATTTCTGAATACTCTTCCGATCTCAT
This sequence comes from Lachnospiraceae bacterium, assembly GCA_016290615.1. GTDB lineage: Bacteria > Bacillota > Clostridia > Lachnospirales > Lachnospiraceae > Colinaster. The sequence continues at coordinate 917 of JAEEUS010000060.1, forward strand.
AGACTCTCTCAAGTCCGCCTACGATCAGTCTCTTTAAGTAGAGTTCCAGAGAGATTCGAAGATTAAGATCCTCATCAAGTGCATTGAAATGAGTCATAAACGGTCTGGCTGCAGCACCGCCCGCATTTGCAACGAGCATGGGAGTCTCTACTTCCATGAATCCCTGAGAATCAAGATAATGTCTTATGGTAGATATGATCTTTGATCTCTTTACAAATGTATCCTTTACATCGGGATTCATTATAAGGTCTGTATATCTCTGACGATATCTTATATCGGTATTGGTAAGTCCGTGGAACTTCTCCGGCAGAGGCTGAAGGTTCTTTGAAAGAAGGACAGTCTCTGTTGCATGTATAGATATCTCACCCTTCTGGGTTCTGAACATATATCCCTTAACACCGATGATATCACCGACATCATACTTCTTAAAATCAGCATATGCATCTTCACCGAGAGCATCTCTTGCTACATATACCTGCACGTCACCCTTAAGATCTGATACATTGCAGAATGAAGCCTTACCCATTACACGCTTAAGCATTATACGGCCTGCGATACTTACGTTTATGGGATTGGCATCCATAACAGCACGTCTCTCGTTGTAATCTGCTGTCATCGCTGCTCTTGCATCTGCCTCTTCCATTCCTTCAGTATTTACTTCAGGTCTGCCTGCTAAAAGCTTGTCCTCAAGTTCGATATATTCTGCCTTGGCATCTGCTGAATGATATGTCTGATCATATTTTGTTATCTGAAAAGGATCCTTGCCTGCTGCCTGAAGATTAGCAAGCTTCTCCCTCTTGTTCTTTCTTATCTGATTAAGATCGGGCTCCTGAGCCTGTACATTGTTCTGCTGATTCTGTTCTGACATGATCGCTCTCCTTTTTCTGCAAGCTTTATATAAATAACAGCTTCTCGAATTGAGAAGCTGTTTAGATCAATCGACTAGTTAGATCTCTGGATCTCAAGTACCTTGTACTTGAAGATGTTTCCACCGACATCTACCTTGACGGTGTCACCGACCTTGGCTCCGATAAGGGCCTTGCCTACGGGTGACTCGTTTGAGATCTTGCCCTTAAGGCTGTTTGCCTCTGTAGAACCTACTATCTTATATTCACACTCTTCCTTCTCGGTCATATCCTTGACTTTGACTTTGCAGCCTACGTTGATACGCTCGAGGTCAACCTCGTCCTCATCAACAACTTCTGCATTCTTGAGTATCTTTTCCAGCTGCTCGATACGAGCTTCTATATCTCTCTGTTCGTCCTTGGCTGCATCATATTCAGCATTCTCTGACAGGTCACCCTGAGCTCTTGCTTCCTTTATCTTCTGTGCAACTTCCTGACGTCTGTTAACCTTAAGGTTCTCTAACTCTTCCTCATATTGTTTGAGACCTTCATAGGTCAGGATATTCTTCTTTTCTTCCATAATGTATAACCCTCATCCGTTAGTCATATTATATAGGTATATATTCATCCTACAATTTACGTATTATATAAAAGAAAACCGCTACTGTCAAGTTTCGCAGGGCTTAAACAGCAATCTTGCAACAGACAGTATATCATCCATCGTACACATCTCATTTATGCGACCTCTGAGCTTTGCACTCCCGGGCATACCTGCACTGTACCAGGACAGGTGTTTTCTCATCTCACGCACAGCGGTATACTCGCCTTTATACTCTAACATCATCCGGGCATGTTCCTTGACAATATCAAACATTTCAGACCCGTCAGGTCTTATTAGCTTCTCTCCCGTCTCAAGAAAATGCATCACTTCCCTGAAGATAAAAGGATTTCCCTGTGCTGCTCTTCCTATAGCCACACCGTCACATCCTGTCTCTTCAAGCATCCGTTTTGCGCTGACCCCGTCAGTGACATCACCGTTTCCGATGACAGGGATATTTACCCTTCTCTTTACCTCGGCTATGGCATTCCAGTCAGCCTTTCCGCTGTAGTACTGTTCTCTTGTCCTTCCGTGAACGGTGATCGCACTTGCTCCGCTCTCCTGTGCAACATATGCTATCTCGGGGGCAGTCAGCTCATCATTAAAAAAGCCTTTTCTTATCTTTACGGTTACGGGTTTAGTAGTATTCTTTACTATCGCCTCTATGATCTGACCGGCTAGAACAGGATCCTTCATGAGTGCGCTTCCCTCACCGTTATTTACTACTTTAGGTACCGGACATCCCATGTTTATGTCTAAAATATCATAGGGCCTGTCCTCTATACGCTTTGCCTGTTCGCTCATTATCCTGGGATCGGAACCGAACAGCTGCAATGAGACGCATCCCTCTTCAGGATGGATCATAAGCAGGCTGTCAGTATTTTTGTTATTGTACATGATAGCCTTTGCGCTTATCATCTCCATGCATACCATGCCTGCTCCCATACGGGCGCATAACAAGCGAAATGGCAGGTCGCTTACGCCTGCCATGGGTGCCAGTATTATATTATTCCTAAGTTTGACATCGCCTATCTGTATACCGTTCATACTACTTTACATTCTTTAAATATATGAGTCTTAATCCTTCGAGTGTAAGTGTGCTGTCATATACCTGTATAAGATCAGTCTCTTCTGAAATGATCCTTCCGAGTCCTCCGGTTGCTACTACCTTCATGTTTTCATAACCGGATTCTTTTCTTACCTGATTGATTATATACTCCGTCTGACCTATCTGACCGTAAACAAGACCTGCCTGCATACTTGAGATGGTCTCCTGAGCAAGTATTGACTTAGGCTTTTTGATCTCAACTTCGGGAAGCTTTGCAGTATCTTCCCATAGAGCCTTTGCCGAGATACGAAGTCCGGGTGCTGTGATACCCGCGGTAAACTCGCCCTTTTCGGTAATAAGGTCGTAAGTGGTCGCCGTACCGAAATCAAGCACCAGTATGGGTCCGCCGTACTTTTCAAACGCTCCCACTGCATCAACTATCCTGTCAGGTCCTATCTCCTTAGGATTTTCGGTAACTATCTTTATACCTGTCTTGATACCTGCTCCCACTATCATGGGATCAACGTTAAGATACCTGACTATACCGCCGATAAGCGAGTGCATTACATTTGGAACAACACTAGCGATTATACATCCTTCAAGGTCGTCAGCAACAACATTGTTTGCATGCAGCATCTCAAGCATGCTGATCCCGTATTCATCCGATGTATGCTGTACCTTTGACATCATCCTGAATGTGGTAACAAGCTTGTCGCCGTCATAAACCCCGTATGTAATGTTTGTGTTTCCTACGTCTACAACAAATAACATCCTAATCCTCCGTACCTAAAAGATCATCCACATTCTCATGCAGAAACAGTACCCTGTAGTACAGTTCCAGAGACTGTAAAAGTTCCTGTTTGGTATTTCTTATCTTTGCCACCAGCAGACCTGCACTTATATCATCATACAGATAATCCTCATCAGCCGCCGTAGTCTCAAACTCAAGATCTCCCTCACCTGAAAATCCTATCGTAAATATGCCGCCTACTTCCTCAGTAAAGAGCACACACATGATATGAAGCTCTTCCTTGATCGATTCGGGGATCTTTGAAAAATCCTTGTTAAAATAATACTTCTTTTCGTATGCATTTGCTCCGCAGAGCACAATCCTGTTATCACTCATCATACATACCCGTAAATGCCACGCACGCTCACCTCACCTGCGTAGACTTTAGTTTCTTTATCATCATGCTCGACTATAAGCTGTCCCTTGTCATCTATGCCTTTGCATATGCCGTCATATTCTCCGTTTGGATCAAGCACCGTCACTTTGCTGTTCATGCTAACAAGGCTTTCTTCATACTCTTCTCTTACAGGACTTAGATCACCTGCTTCGTAAACAGACTCAGTAAGCTTTTCAAAGTGATATATGATGTTATCCAGGAGACTATCATGATCCACGCAGTCATCCGTTTCCATCAGGATGGATGTTGCAGAATCTTTAAGATCATCAGGCATGCTGTCCTGATTTGTATTGATACCGACTCCTATAATGATCTGACCGGTCTCAGCAATGGCTTCCGTCAGAATTCCACATATCTTCTTTTTATTAAGGACAAGATCATTTGGCCATTTTATTTTAGTCTCTATATCCATGTCGCAAAGAGCTCGTCTTACCGCAAGCGCCATGACAAGCGTTAACATTGAGCAGTCATTTAGCGTAAGCTTCGGTTTCATCATCACGGAAAACATCAGCGTCGTTCCCGGCTGAGTCACCCAGCTTCTTCCCCTGCGGCCTTTTCCGGATGTCTGGTACTGAGCTGTTACAATAAGTGTCTCATCACTGTTCCATCCATCTTTCGACATCCTCTTTAAATATTCGTTTGTGGAATCTATCTCATCAAGATTGATTATCATCTTAAAACGTAGCTCCGAGTGTTGCTGCCATCACAGCCTTGATCGTATGCATGCGATTTTCTGCTTCCTTAAAGACAACGGAGTTTTCAGATTCGAATACTTCATCAGTTACCTCAAGATCCTCAAATCCGAACTGTTCTCCCTTTTCTCTTCCTATCTCTGTCTTCAGATCATGGTATGAAGGAAGGCAGTGCATGAATATGGCATCCTTTCCTGCTCTTTCCATAACATCCTTAGTTACCTTATAGGGAGTCATATCGGCGATACGCTCAACCCACGCACTGTCAGGCTCACCCATTGACACCCATATATCTGTATAAACCACATCCTTATCTTTTGTTCCTTCGATCGCATCCTCTGTTAAAGTTATGCTTCCGCCTGTAGAAGCTGCGATCTCCCTGCAGGTCTTTACAAGTTCAGGAACGGGGAAGTAATTCTTGTTTGAACACAATGTCAGATGCATGCCCATCTTTGCAGCCGTTACCATCAGGCTGTTTGCGGTATTATATCTTGCATCTCCCATGTATACCATCCTGATACCCTTGATATATCCGAAATGCTCCTTTATTGTCAGCAGATCGGCTAACATCTGTGTGGGATGAAATTCATTTGTGAGTCCGTTCCATACGGGAACATCGGCATAACTTGCAAGCTCTTCAACCTTCTCCTGCTCAAAGCCGCGGTATTCAATACCCTCAAACATACTGCCGAGTACTCTTGCCGTATCAGCCATGCTCTCCTTCTTGCCCATCTGCGATCCTGAAGGATCAAGATATGTTGTTCCCATGCCGAGATCATGGGCTGCAACCTCAAACGAGCATCTTGTACGGGTAGATGTCTTCTCAAATATAAGTGCGACATTCTTTCCCTTAAGCACATCCACGAGTTCACCGTTTTTCTTCTTTTCCTTGAGCTTTGCAGCCAGGTCAACAAGATACTCGATCTCCTCGGGTGTGTAATCGAGCAGCTTCAAAAAATCTCTTCCCTTTAAGTTCATGTTCAAATCTCTCCTAAAATAATTATAAAAGCCATTAAGCCTTACTCCTTTCGGAATAAGGCTTAAATGGTGTAAAACCATCTTTGATTATCGTCTTATCTTTAGTTTGTCGAATCCTTTAAAACCTCTTTTATAGAAGTTGAAAGACCTGCGATACCCTGTATCTCGCTGGGGATGATGATCTTCGTAGCCTTGCCGTCAGCAGCCTTTTCAAATGCCTCAAGACTCTTCATCTGAAGTACTGCGGTGTCAGCTCCTGCTTCCTTAAGCATTCTGATACCGTCAGCCTTAGCCTGCTGTACCTTTAAGATAGCTTCAGCTTCACCTTCTGCCTCACGGATCATCTTTTCCTTCTGTGCTTCAGCCTTAAGGATCGCTGACTGCTTCTCAGCTTCAGCTTCAAGGATAGCAGCTTCCTTCTTACCTTCTGCAACAGTAACGCTTGCCTTCTTCTCACCTTCAGCTCTTGTAACGGCTTCACGTCTCTCACGTTCTGCCTTCATCTGCTTCTCCATGGCATTCTGTATCTCTGCCGGAGGAATGATGTTCTTAAGCTCTACTCTGTTTACCTTGATTCCCCAGGGATCTGTAGCTTCATCAAGTGATGCTCTCATCTTTGTGTTTATTGTTTCTCTTGATGTAAGTGTCTGGTCAAGTTCGAGCTCACCGATGATATTTCTCAGTGTTGTTGCTGTAAGGTTCTCGATAGCCATCAGCGGATTCTCAACACCGTAAGCATAAAGCTTGGGATCTGTTATCTGATAGAATACGACTGTATCTATTCTCATTGTAACGTTATCCTTTGTGATAACGGGCTGGGGAGCGAAGTCAACTACCTGCTCCTTTAAGAGTACCTTTCTTGCGATCTTGTCAAAGAAAGGCGCCTTTACATGGAAACCAACCGACCATGTGCACTGATATGCACCAAGTCTTTCAATGATATATGCATGTGCCTGAGGAACTACTCTGAAGTTCGAAATCAGGATCCACGCTGCGATTATCAAAATGATCAATACTAAAACAACTCCACCCATTTACTTAGCCTCCTTAATCTCTTCTACTATGGTTTTAACACCCTCTATTGATTTTACTTCAACAAGAGCGCCTGTAGCGATCTGTATACCGTCGCTTAATGTACGCGCCGACCATTCCATGCCGTCTACCTTGATCTTGCCTGTCGCCTTGACATTATCGATATCCTCGGTAACGTATGCGTGCTTTCCTACCAGTCCTTCGGAATTGGTAAGAGTCCTCGTTTTATTGAAACCTTTTGACACAAGAGGTCTTGTAAAGAACAACAATCCGAGTGATACTACCGCAAACAGTATTACCTGAACGGCAATAGGTGCACCGAATCCGGCAAAGACAGCAGCTATGACTGCACCTCCGGCAAACCAGATGGTCGTAAGCCCCAATGTGAACGCTTCTATGATCGCCATGACAACTGCCACTACGATCCAAACAATAAGCCAGTTCATATTATTCCCCTCCTTTTACAACAGATTATACAATACTTTGAATTGTTTAACAATAAAGCATATCGGTAAAGATCTGTTATCCATTTTATCTTTAGTAACAAAATACACCCTGCTATTTTGCATTTTGTTGTAAAAATGCGAAATAACAGGGTATCATACTCATTACCAGAACACGTGGGCTCCTATCTCAATGCCTTCATGTGCTCCTACTCTCTTAAAGTGTGTTGCGGTTCCTACATTTGTATCACCGTTTATCGCTGCATGAGCCGCCTGCAGACAGCTGTCCTTGACTCCTGCCGCAACCTGGGCTTCAACTTTTCCCGAACCTGCAGGTCCGAACTGTCCGGACGCATATATGACTCCGGCAACGGTATTAGGATAAGCACCGCTCCTGACTCTGTTCATGACAACCGCTCCTACCGCGAGCTGTCCTTCGTATGGCTGATTGCCTGATTCACACTGTATCAGTGCTGCGAGCAGGACGTCATCTGTAGTATCTATAGCTACCGGTCCCAAGTTTGCAATGAGTTTTGCGCGTTCTGCTTTCTCACGCTTCTTTCTCTCATTGACTTCCTCAATGGTCTCGCCTGTGTCAACCTTGAATTCAATATCAACATACTCTGCTGAAATAAAGCCTTCGTAACCTTCAAACTCAATAGACAGCCACTCGTCTGTGTTCTTGTCTATGTTCGTCTCGATCACATCGCCTTTTTTCACCAGTCCGTATACACCTGCGTCATCACTGGGTGATTTCCTTACTCTCAAGGCATCCGCCTCTATAGTCGCCCATGCATGACCTACGCTGTCAGCAAGCTCTTGTGCATCTTCTCCAAAGAGAAGATAGTCATTGCTGCACCAGCCGACCAGGTTACCTGATTTTATCTTTGTCCATCCTTCAGTAGTTTCCAGGATCTCTCCCCCGCAATCCGCATACAGAAATCCTACCTTAGAAGCATCAGTAGATGGCTCTTCGCGAACATTCAAAGAATTGACTACATCTGCCATGACCAGCCCCGAGGGCGGTTCTTCTTCCTCGGCTGCATCTCCGACATCCCCTTTGGCCGGAATAGCAGCTTCATTATCTTCGGCATACTCAAGCGAATCCAGTATCTGTGCAGCTCCCTGATTGAAATCAGCCAGGGACGTAGCAACATTAACGCTTGCCGCCATAGCCATATTCTTAGACAGGCTCAATGCGCAAACCCCCGCAAATATGCCTGCTATGCCACGAAGAAGTCGTTTTCTTATCTTCATAACAACCTCCGTGATAAAGTGACTTTCGTATTATACATCAATTAACCGAATTAGTCAACAACGCCCCTCTGACGCCTGAATTCATACATAAGTATGGCTGTAGAAACTGCAGCATTGAGCGATTCAACCTGTCCTGACATCGGTATTTTGATGTATTTATCCGCCAAGGCGGCCGTCTCTTCACGAAGACCGTTTCCTTCATTTCCTATAAGAAATGCCGCCCTGCGATAATTAATATCGTCATAATATGTCTTTCCGTTTAGATGTGCGGCAAATACTTCTATTTCGCATGATCTGATCTTTTCTATTGCGGTTTTCAGATCATCTACATAAAGAAAAGGAACCCTGTACGCCGAACCCATGGTAGAGCGGATGGTCTTTGGATTATATATATCCACACAGCCTTTGCTCATGATGACGCCGGCTGCACCCGCACCCTCAGCGGTTCGCATAATGGTTCCAAGATTTCCCGGATCCTGAATATCTTCAAGGATCACATATAGATCACCGGCTTTAAGGATGTCATCAAGCTCATAGTCCTTCTGCTTTACGACACACAGTATTCCCTGCGGTGTTTTTGTATCGCTTATCCTGTCAAAGATCCTGTCTTCAACCACTTCATGATCAAAAGACTTAAGCCACTCACTGTGCTGGGCGGCAAATTCCTCGGTAACATATGTCTCAAGCAGAAGATCGCTCGGTACTTCACCGCACATCTTCATGCCCTCGACTATATATGTTTTCGTATCTTTTCTTACCTTTGCCTTTTCTTTAAGGGCGATAAGTTCTTTTATCCTTTTATTGGTCATGATCTTTACATTGATAAAATACGGCTTACTTCATATTCATATTCAGGGATCAGCTTCTCCATAGCGAGTGCTTCGTCTATGTCAAAGTCAACAAGCTCTCCGTGCTTTATGCCTACAACCCTGTTTGTCTTTCCCTCGCAGAGTATATCAGCAGCATATGCACCCATGATAGATGCATAGTATCTGTCCTTACATGTAGGAGATCCGCCTCGCTGCATGTATCCTAGGATGGTTGCTCTTGTCTCTATTCCTGTTGCAGCCTCGATTCTTCTTGCCATTGATGTCGAATGTCCTATACCTTCGGCATTGATGATAAGATGATGAGTCTTGCCCTTTTTCCTGTTGTTTATTATGTTGTTTATGATCCTCTGCTCGTTGAAATCATATTTCTCGGGAAGAAGGATATCCTCCGCACCGTTTGCGATACCGCACCATAAAGCGATATATCCGGCATTTCGTCCCATAACCTCTATGATCGAGCATCTTTCATGAGAAGATGAAGTATCTCTTACCTTATCTATAGCCTGCATGGCTGTATTGATCGCCGTATCAAATCCGATCGTGTAATCCGTACAGCTTATATCAAGATCGATAGTTCCCGGAATTCCGATTGTGTTTATACCCTGTTTTGAAAGAGCCTGTGCACCGCGATAAGAACCGTCGCCTCCGATAACGACCATTCCGTCGATTCCGTATTTCTTGCAGATCTGAGCACCCTTGATCTGGCCTTCCTCGGTCGTAAACTCCTTGCATCTTGCGGTTCCGAGTATCGTACCGCCCTTCTGGATGATGTCGGATACGCTTCTTGCATCCATATCCACTATCTCTTCATTTAAGAGTCCCTGATATCCTTTCTTGATACCCTTGACCTTTACGCCCTGAGCCAGAGCCTTACGTACTATGGCACGTATTGCCGCGTTCATGCCCGGAGCATCGCCTCCGCTTGTAAGTACACCTATTGTTTTAATCTTCTCAGACATAATCGTCCTCCGATCTTTATGAATCAACATTAACTGTATTAATTCTATAAAACTTTGATTTTGTTGTAAAGTATCTTAACATCAGACAAGTCTTATGTTTTCCTCTCCGAACATCTCTTTCAACTTCTTTACCAGAGTGTCATCAACACTTGTCGGTGATTTTTTCATCTGCTTTGTATTTTCTATATAGATGATGGCTTCGTCCTTGCCAGTATCGGTAAGCAGGCCGGACAGTTTTGATGCAGAAAGACTGTAGCTATCCATATCGGCAAATTTGATCCACAGTTTCCTTGGAAGATCATCTATTCCCGATACCGTTTCCACTATGAGCTCGCCGTCTTTCTGTTCCTGGACCTGAGCTCTTCCTTTAACGAATACCTTTGCATCATCCTTTATCAGTTCATTGAATTTTCTGTATACGGAAGGGAATGCTATGGCCTTTATGATTCCGGTCAGATCCTCGATCACAAACCTTGCCATTGCTTCACCTTTCTTGGTGTATACAAGCCTCTTGTCTGTAATGATGCCTCCGACTGTAACAAGTTCTCCATCCGTTACTCTTGTCTGACCTTCGTCTTCCTGATACATGAAATCAACAGACATACGGGTAATGTTCTTTCTTAACAGCTGCTCATATTCATCAAGAGGATGTCCGCTTATATATATGCCGAGTGTTTCTTTTTCAAACTCAAGCAGCATTTCCTTGTCAAACTCGGCAACATTCGGCAGACTGGCCTCGAACTGATCCTTGTTATCCTCATCAACTATGTCAAACAAAGACATCTGTCCCTCAATACCGCTCTTTTTCTCACTTGTGATATGATCAATGATACTCGCGTATACCGCCATATGCTGGTGACGGTTTCCTTCAAAGCAGTCAAGCGCTCCGCACTTGATGAAATTCTCCACTGTACGCTTGTTTATGACATCGATATTTCTCTTTATAAAATCATTGATATCCCTGAACTTTCCGTTTTCTTCTCTCTCGCGAACGATATCATCTATGACTGCTCTTCCTACGCTCTTTACTGCAGAGAGTGCGTATCTGATGCTGTCTCCGGATACGGAAAATGCCTCGTCACCCTCGTTGACATCAGGGGGCAGAAGCTTTATGCCCATGTTCTTGCATACGAGGATATATTCAGAAACCTTAGATCCGTTTTCTATAACGGATGTCATCAGTGCTGCCATGAATTCAAGCGGATAGTAGTATTTAAGCCAAGCCGTCTGATATGCAACGACAGCATAGCAGGCTGCGTGAGACTTGTTGAATGCATACTTTGCAAAGTTTACCATCGAATCATAAATACCGTCGGCTACCTTTGCATCTATACCGTTGTTTATGCAGCCGGCGATGTTTTGGGCTTCATTTCCGTTTACGAAATTCGTCCTTTCCTCATCGATGACATACTGCTTCTTCTTACTCATGGCTCGACGTATGTTGTCCGCCTGTCCCATGGTATATCCGGCAAGGTCACGCACGATCTGCATTACCTGCTCCTGATATACTATACAGCCGTAGGTCGCACCGAGTATCGGTCGCAGTTCCTCGCAAGGATATGATATATCACCTGTCGTATTCTTGCCTTTTATATACTGAGGTATGAAATCCATCGGTCCCGGTCTGTACAGGGAAATGCCGGCGATTATGTCTTCAAAGCTCTGAGGCTTAAGCTCCTTCATGAAATTCTTCATGCCCTCGCTCTCAAGCTGAAATATACCGTCCGTCTTACCGGTGCCTATGTAATCAAGTACCTTCTTGTCTGCATAGTCAAGCTTGTCCACATCAACGTCAATGCCGTGATTCTTCTTTATGTTGCGGACAGCATTCTTTATGACAGTAAGAGTTCTCAGACCCAAAAAGTCCATCTTTAAAAGTCCGAGTTCTTCAAGTGTAGTCATTATATACTGAGTGGTTATCGAACCGTCGCTTCCTCTTGAAAGCGGAACATATTCATCCGCAGCTTCAGGGCAGATAACTACTCCCGCAGCATGCATGGATGTATGTCTAGGCAGTCCTTCAAGACGCATACACATATCTATAAGATAATGAGTCTGTTCATTATCCTCATATTCCTTCTTAAGATCCTGATTCATCTCAAGGGCTTTCTTAAGAGTAATGTTAAGCTCGTTGGGTATCATCTTTGCAAGGTTGTCACAGAGTGCATACGGAAGATCCATGACTCTTCCGACATCCCTGATAACGCCCTTTGCGGCAAGAGTACCGAAGGTTACGATCTGAACGACCTTCTCCTTGCCGTATTTTTTGCTGACATAATCTATGACTTCCTGTCTTCTCTCATAACAGAAGTCAATATCTATATCGGGCATGGATACACGCTCAGGATTTAAAAATCGCTCAAACAGAAGCTGATATTTGATAGGATCGATATTTGTTATGTGCAGACAGTATGAAACTACACTTCCTGCAGCCGAACCTCTTCCTGGTCCTACCGGAATATCCTTGCTCCTTGCATAGTTGATGAAATCCCATACGATAAGGAAATAATCAACATATCCCATTCTCTCTATTACAGAGAGCTCATATTCTAGTCTTTCCCTTATGCTTCCGTCATCATCGGGGTATCTTTCAGCCATGCCCTTGTCGCAAAGACTCTTAAGATAGGTAAGTGAAGTATAACCCTGCGGCCCCTCAAAATGAGGCAGTTTGGTATTTCCAAACTCTATGGTCACATC
>JAEEUS010000014.1 GCA_016290615.1 Lachnospiraceae bacterium
TGAGATCTGACCGCCGAATCTCTCGATATAAGCTTTAACTTTATCGACTACAGCAGCTCTTTCTTCATCTTCGATCTTAGCACTGACAACAACGGCTAATTCATACTTGTTCATGCTTTTTTACCTCCTTTTGGACTCTGGCCCCGTTTTGCTCGGAGCAAGGAATAATATTTCACGAATGTTTATTCTAGCATAAGCCTTACTGTATTGCAAGGGTGATTTTTGTGGGGAATACACATTCTGAAACTCTATAGACATTAATGTCAACGTCTGGCTCCACATCTGCTGCATTCTGAATGATCGTAAACATCTGTATAGACTGTCACCGGTGCACCACTATTGGTATATGTCGAAGTTGATTCTGTCCTATATACATCTTGCCAGTCATGACCTGCAGGAGGCAGATCACCTATCTCCAATACTTCGCCGCATACCGTACAAAATCGTTTTGTGGTGCCATGTTCTTCACATCCAGGTTGTTGAGTAATAGTTAGTTCGCCCGGTACATGGCCCTTTGCTGGTATTGCCTCAGTAGCAAGCACTGTTCCGCATACTGTGCACACCTGCTGTTTTGAACCGGCTTCCGTACATGTCGCATCTTTGACGATCTTCATCTCGCCTGCTACATGGCCCTTTGCTGGAATCTTTTCTTCCTTAATAACCTCTCCGCAATCCTTGCATGTCTGCTGCTTAAGCCCATCAGCTGTACATGTAGGCTCCTTGACTGTCTTCATATCATCGGGAGCATGTACATGCTCGGTAGGTTTAGCTTCATCTTTATCTGCTTCATCTGAATTATCACTTGTTGAAGTTATATCATTTCCTGTACTGTTTGCAGAAGAATCATCATTTCCGCTCTCGTCACCTTCCGGATACTGAGGATCATTTATCTCTATACCACTCTTTCTGAGTAGTGCGATAAGTCTAGGTACATTTGCCTTGGGAAGATTATCATAATCAAGGATACGAACCTCTTGTCCTTCTTCTCCTACAACAAACTCAGAAAGATCGTCATTTCCTCTTATGAGAGCACTCTCACCGGGTCCGAATTCCTTCTCGACTCCGTTGTATGTTCCTGTCCTTGTCTTAAGTTTGCAAAGTACTCTTCCTTCCGTAACCTCAAGCAGGGTATATACAAACCCGTCATTACCCATATAGACAGTGACTCTGAACGTAGTTCCTCTGACTGACATAGTAGAGTTTGGCGTATCCACTTCATAACTGTCATCTATACCAAGCTTGGCATTAAGGACATTGAGTTCAGAACCCTTGTCGATCCTTATCTTTATCCTGCTGCTTTCCTTTGGAGAGCTTGCTTCAAGTACAAAGTGCGTATTCTCGTCAGCATATACATACTTTTCATTATCAGCGCACATAACAAGCTCGGAAGCTTCCATGACCGTTACATCATCACCGCTGTACAGACGCTGGCCTTTATATGCCTGACCGTTGTTTCTCTCACCGACAACATCGACGGTGCCTTTTACGTCCTCAACCGAGATGCTGCGATATCCGTCCTTTTTTAATACAACAGCAAGTATTATACCAACGATGACTGCTGCGCATATGGCGCCGGCTATGGCCTTTCCTTTGGTTGTTTTCATAAGTTCTTTCATCTTCTCCTCCATATCAAACATCTATACAATCATAAAGATATTCAACATATTTACCGTCTATATTTCCTGACGCTGCCATATCTCTCATTATAGCAAACGCCTTTTCCTTTGGTATAGGCTTTTTATACGGTCTGTCGGTGGCAAGCAGTGCATCGCATATATCTGCAACAGCCATGATACGGGCTTCAACTCCAAGTTTATCAGCTGTAAGCCCTAAAGGATAACCCCTGCCGTTAAGACACTCGTGATGCTGAGCTGCCCATATGGGCGCATCCTGAAAATACTTAATGAAATGAACCTTATCCAGGATTCTCTTTGTTATGGCTACATGACTTTCCATAACCTTGCGTTCTTCAGATGTGAGCGTTCCTTTTCTGATGCTCAGGCACTCTTTTTCATTTTCGATAAAGAACGGCTCTCCACAAAAATCATATTCAAGTACCTTCTTTAATGATTCAAACGTATCATCATCCAGAAAACCTGCAGCGTTAACTTTTTCTATCATCGCTTCCGACTCATCGATACGCGATGCCATATCATCATACCATTCTTCAGATTCCTTTCCTTCCAGCATCATTACCTTTGCTTTCAGTCTAAATATCTCAAGACGCTTATTGATCTCGCTCTCACGTCCGTTAAGTCTCGTGGCCTTGTTCATTACTTCAAGCGGGACAGCCATCTTTCCTATATCATGCAGGAATGCTCCCATGACAAGCTGTTCTTTTCTGTTTGGATCAAAGTATTCCTCTTCTAGTCCCTTGTCATGAAGCTCATTGATATGATCTGCTATCATGCCGCTGTACTTGGCTACCTTTCTGGTATGGCTCGCATTGTAAGGTGTTCTTTCATCGATTGCAGCTGCCATGGCTTCGGTGAATGACCACATCTGGTCTTTTAATTCCTGCTGATAATGCATGTTTGAGATCGCGATCGCTGTAAGAGATCCCAGAGCATATATGATCTTTTCAAAATGCGACTCAAACCCTATAACGTTGCCTTCGCTATCCTGTGCATTGATGAGCTGAAGCACACCTGCAACCTCGTCATTATCATCTATGAGAGGCACGACCATCATCGACTGGGTATGATATCCGGTCATCGCATCATATTTCTTCGGACCGGAAAAATCGAATGTTTCGTCTTTTCTTACATCAACAATATTTAATGTCTTTCTGTGAATAGCCGAATAAGAGCAGATATTCGATTCGCTTACAGCGGCAACCGGAGGCAGATCTATCTCCTCTCCGTTGCTTCCCTTGTCTACCCCCATGGAAAGTGTCTTCATGATCTTGAATTTTAAGGCACCATCCTCCAAAAGATAGAGAGTTCCGGCATCACAGTTTGTGATATCCATGCTCTTTGTTATTATCATATTGAAAAGCTTGTTGCGGTCTCTTTCCGCAGAAAGCGCAATACCTATGTCCAATATGACCTGCAGTTCGTCAGTTTTATTCATTCCCGTTTTCCCCTTTAGATAGGCTACAGAGCCTTAAGATATTCCAATGAGTGTTTTATCTTGTCATATCCGTTTACTTCTATCAGCATATTTACATCCGTGCCGTATCTTAAAACTAGATCCTTAAATTCATTATAATTTATCTTTCCGTCACCGGTTGCAAGATGAAGATCAGATTTCATGTCATGATCGTTGATATGCATATGACCTATATACGGACTGAATGCATCATACCATTCACCCGGATCTGTATCAGTCAGACATGCATGTGCATAATCTAGACAGATATACACATTGTTATGCCCCTTGAGGTTATTTACCAGATCAACGATAGGCTTTGGGCTTTTCTCAAATGTATTCTCAATATATATATGAATATCCTTATACTTGTCTGAGAGCTCTGACATATATTCACTCATGCCGTCAAGCCATATCCTGTTGTACTCATCGGTATCAAGCCCTGCCAGTCTTCCGGTATGAAATACCACTCCTTTGCAATTCAGTCTGCTCGCGATGTCCATGGACTGCTCAACAAGTTCCCTGCTTCTTTTTCTAATAACAGAGTCGGTGCTGATCATCGCTATATCATAGAATACGCCATGCAGAGTATCTCTGGTCTTATCCCTATCAAGATCTTCATAGAATCTGATCCTCTTATCAGTCTCATCCTTGTCTTCATATACATAAGGCCAGAAAAAATCATTATATTCAAATGCCGTATTATATTCCTGTGAAAGCGACAGACATCTGTCCATATCGCTTATATCAGGTATTATCGACCATCGTCCCTTCATTGTGCGTGCCTTCTTCCTTATTGAGTTTTACTACACTGAAGATCTCTATCTTGTTGCTCTTTCCCTTAAGCGGTATCTCGCCTACGGATTCAGCCTCTATCCTTCCCTTCAGTTTATTGTATACATCTTCACTTATAAGTATCTGTCCAGCCTTGGCATTGCTCTCAAGTCTTGCCGATGTATTTACCGTATCACCGATAGCTGTATAGTCCATTCTGAAATCACAGCCTATATTTCCAACGATGGCAGGACCACAGTTGACACCGACACCGAACTTTATCGTTCTTCCAAACTTCTCTTCAAGCTGCTTTTCGAGCTTCTCAGCACCTCTGCTTATATCCCATGCGGTAGCGACAGCCTGATACACATAGTCATCGAGATCAAAAGGAGCATTGAATATAGCCATTGCAGCATCACCGATAAACTTATCAAGTGTTCCGTTATGACTTAGCACACAGTCCGTAACGTGTTTAAGATATTCGTTTAATATCTCAACGACCTGCTCAGGTTCGAGCAGCTCGGACATGGATGTAAATCCTCTTATATCTACAAATAAGACAGCTATGTCTCTCTTCTCACCGCCAAGATGAAGTTCAAAATCTCCGGTGTGCGAAAGCTCATCAACAACCTGAGGAGCGACATATTTCTTGAACACATCGAGTGTATGTCTTCTTCTAATACGTTCTACTACATACTTTTCAAATATGAAGTAAATATCAGCAAGTATCAGAAACAGGATCACATATGCGCACTGGATATATACTCCCTTGCCTGCCAGAAATCTTCCGACAAGAAGATAAACAGCAGAAATCACCAGCGAAACGATAACGATGACAGACGGTCCCTTTTTTCTAAGAAGCAGGGCAAATAATGCAGCGATCAGTGCGGTTATGAAAGCCATCTCCAGACGGTTGAGAGCCAGCAGTGTCTTTGACTGCATGTATGCCTGTATGATGTTCGCATGGATCTCGACACCGTACATTGTCCTTCCTCTGTCTGAGGCAGGCTGGTATGAATCCTGAAATCCCGGAGCATATGCGCCGACCATTACGATAGCATCCTTAAAGGCACTCATCGGCACCTTATCTGAAAGGACTGCTCTGAGCGATACTTCACTGTACTCTCCGGATTCTCCCGAATACAGGAATCTGAACTGACCTACAGAATTTGTCGGCGGCTCATTTACTCTGTTTCCATGTTTTTCCTGATATGTTCTGTATACAGCAAACGCAAGGCTCTCGTGTACATCTCCGGCTTTGTCCTTAAGCTCTGCGGGAACACTTATCTTGTTCATGGAATGACGCACATATCCATCGTTCGCTATACAGGCATTGGTAAAGCCTGAATACGCTGCTTCATTTAAGGAGTCATAAGGCATCTCGATATCAGCGACATGCTCGGTATTGTAGAAACGTCTTCCCTTGCTGTCAGTCTCAAGCTGACCCCTATAAACGATATTGGTCCCGACTATTACATTTCTTCCTTCTTTTGATGCAGCGGCTGCAAGAGCGTCATCGTCCTCTTCATTGAGCTGATCGGTAAGTATGAAATCCAAGCCCACTACCGAAGGAGCATTCTCTTCATCCTCATAGAGCTTGTCCACAAGCTCTGCGAGCTTTCCTCTTGACCAGACAGTGAAATTGCCGTATTCATTCAGAGTCTCTTCATCTATTCCTATGATGACGATTCTCGGATCTGTACCGTTAAGTCTCGAATATATATGGTCGGTGATATATGTGTCTACGGAATACAGCGGATCAAGAAATGACATCAGCGCCATGAACAGTGCTGCAGCAATAACACATATGGTGTAAACATGTTTCTTCATTTTAGTATGATCATTCCTTCATTAGTTCAAAAGCTTCTCTGAATACTTTTCCTATGGAATCATGTATCACAAGATCAGCTCTTCTGTCTGCGCTGGTTTCACTCTTGTTAATAAGTATGAGATTGTTTCCTCTGAAGTAATCGATCAGTCCCGCTGCAGGATAAACGATGAGGGATGTTCCGCCGATTATCAGAGTGTCAGCTTTTGCGATCGCATTTACGGAGTTGCTTATTATCTCCTGGTCAAGTCCTTCCTCATATAAGACAACATCGGGTTTTACCCTTCCGCCGCATTTCTTGCACACGGGGATTCCTTCTGACTCGAGAACATACTTCTCATCATAGAATTCACCGCATGTCATGCAGTAGTTTCTAAGTACCGAACCATGAAGTTCATAGACAGTCTTTGAACCTGCTGCCTGATGAAGTCCGTCGATGTTCTGCGTAACGACCGCTTTTAACTTTCCCATCTTTTCAAGTTCGGCCAGCACTTTGTGAGCATCGTTTGGCTTTGCATCGGGATAGATAAGCTTATCTTTATAAAATTCAAAAAACTCTTCAGGATATCTTACAAAGAATGTATGTGATACGAGCTGCTCGGGTGTGAAATTGATCTTAAGCTTTTCATTCCACAATCCGTTCGAGCTTCTGAAATCAGGTATGTTAGACTCGGTGCTTACTCCCGCACCGCCAAAGAAGACTATGTTGTCGCTTTCCTTAAGAATCTTCGCCAGTTCTTTGATCTCTTCACTCATAGTGTGTAACCTCCAATCCCAATAAATAAGCAAGGCACCATCTTACGATGATGCCTGATCGCCAAAGTTAAAGCAACGGCTCATCCGTTACTGTATATTTTAAACTTTGCATTGTATCCGTGTCTAGCGCGATTTTCTTCAAGATCGGCAAGTTTTGCCTCGATCCTGCTCTTTACCATCTCGCTTATCTGCTTTGTTGTCATATTTGAATACTCTTCAAAATATATAGGCTCAAGGAAGCATACCTGGGTCGTGACCTTTTTAAGAGTATTAAAATCAAAAACAAGATGCGAATCATATATAGCGACCGGAACTATAGGTGCCTCGGCAGACTTGGCACATTTAAATGCGCCGGGTCTGAATTCCTGCAGGACGTTTCCGTTCTGATCGTAACCGCCTTCAGGAAAATATATATATTTTCTTCCCCTTTTTACCTCCTCAGTAAGCTGCAGCAGTTCTCCGTACTGCTGCTTTAGGTTGTTTCTCTCAAGGCGCTTGCCTCTCATAACACGAACAATCTGATTAGCCAGCAAGACCTTGCTTCGTTCAGCATCCATAACAACTGAGCACGGCTGTTCGTGAACCGACATGATCCCCAGTGCGTCATATCTTCCCTGATGGTTCGAATACATGATATATCCGCCTTCTTTCGGCAGGTTTTCAGATCCGCTTCCGATAGTGCGGATCCTTCCTCGTCTCTGAAGCGTAAAACACAGGCTCCTTACCAGCTTGTAACATGCTTTTTCATCGTATCTGTCAGCATGATTATACATGTAATTGGCCATCAGTATGTAGTATAGGATTATCGGGATCGAAAATCCCACAACATAATAAAATCTAAGCATAAACACTCCCTCGATAGGTTATATACCAATCCACAAATAATTATAAATAAAGCATTCTGCTTTTGCAAACCACATGAAGTAGTATGCTATATTACATCAAAGGATATATAATAATGATATGGCCAACGAATATTTCAAGGAAGCTCTGCACAACTTCACATCAGACTATGCATACGGCTCTCAGATAAGGCATCTTTATGATCAGGGATTAAGTATCGAAAGGATCAAGGAAAAGCTCGATTATCCGACTCCTATTGAAACCGTTTATGAATATCTAAAAAAGTATCTGATCGATTCAAGGATAATCGTCTTTAACGAATCCGATATACCGTCATCTACTAAGGCTTCTTCATATACGGTGGAATACGACTCACTGGGAAGGAAATCGTTCAGACTGCAAAAAGAACGGGGCAAAGATATGAATGATCTTGTGACCCGTTCCTATTTAGGTGATATTACTGCTATTCCCGATATACTAAACTGCTATGCTCATGTAGATCTTTCGATCGCATCAAAAAACAGCGATATCCTTGATTCGAAGCTTAAAGATTACTGCTGTACCATGCCGTTTCCTAAAAAGCCCTGCTATATACGTTTAAATCCTTCTCTGCTTGATATAGTAAATACTCTGTACAAGGCAGGTCTGTGGCACGATGTGATGATCTCCCCCAAGGAAGGGATAAGATACTCTTTATAAGCATCCGTTTGCTTTCAGATATTCAAAGAATCCTTCAAGGCCTTCCTTAAGATCACTGTATGTGGCTTCAAAGTCTCCGGTATACCAAGGATCTGCCACATCTCTTCCCGAATCGGCGAATGTCATAAGCTTATAAATCTTGCCGTCGGGATCTCCTCCAGCTATGCGCTCCATGTTTCTGATATTGTAGGTATCCATTCCTATCAGATAATCATAGTATTCGTAATCAGATCTTGTCATCTGTCTAGCTCTGTGAGGAACAAGAGGTATTCCGACCTGTCTGAGTTTGCTCACCGTACCGTAATGAGGCGGGTTGCCGATCTCTTCTCTGCTGGTTGCTGCCGAGTCTATCTCAAACAGATCCTCTAATCCTTTCTGCTTTACAATATGTGCCATCATACTCTGGCCCATTGTACTCCTACAGATGTTGCCGTGGCAGACAAATAAGACTTTTATCATTTCATAAATCCTTTCAAAATGCTTTGATTTGCGCTTGTTTGCGCCGATTTATCAAGGCTTTTCGATGTCACGATTTTTATACATAGATCGTGACAAATGGCAAATCCTTGCAAAGTGTAGCAAATCTTGGCCTTCAAACGTAGTCAAAATCGTAGTAAATCTGAATATGTTTACTACCGCAGGTTCATTTCCGTGGGTGCATTTTGCACCGAATTTCAATCAGGTTCTGTAATCCTCTGTTCACTGTATTTATATCCGTCCGGGATACGGATATACGCCCTGATATGTTCGTCAACAGGACGTTCTATAATTTCCGACCTGTTGTTAACATTCCCTTCTGCCACGAGGATGAATCCCTCACGCATTTCAACTATGATCCCGATATGATCGTGCTCCCGGTTTTCAAATACGCGGTCATAAAGGACTATGTCACCCGGTTTTACCGCAAACTCTTCTCCGCCTTTATGATACTCGATCCCGGAATCCCCCATGGCAAATTCTTCCCACGCGATACATCCTGCAAGATGACAGGTTTTGCACCCGCTCGGACGGATAGGGATTTCGAATCCCGCTTTCACGCAGCAATAATACACAAATGCCGCGCACCAGAGTCTGTCTGCTTCGTCTACAGTCCACCCCGGGAAAAACTGAACTATCGGTTCCAGATTTGATCTTTCCCCTTCCGCAAAACCATGAAACGGAATCTGTGCCAGCGCCATAGCGACACTTGCCAGTTGTTTTCCTGTTGCCTCAAGTCCAAGCACGATCTCATAATACAGATAATCGCCTGTATAGGCGCTTTTCGCATTGTTCTTTTTCCTGTCGTACAGCCGAAACCCAACCGACTCATAATTCTTCGGTGCGGCCAGATTACTGTTGGTGCAGACAATGATTCTTTTCAGCCCATCGTATTCTTTAATTCTGCGGATAGCCTCTTCCAGTTGCTTGCGGCCGTAGCCCTGTCCTTTATACTTTTCTCTGATCCCGTTATGTCCGATCTCGACATATTCGGGGCGATTGCGGGGATCCCAGGTGACAAAACCTATCGGTTCTCCGTCAATACATGTGACCAGCCCATACTTATCAGCAATCTCAGGATTATCGTAAAAGAAATCATCTGATTCCTTCCAGTTGCTATCCCAAATGCATTGATTTCGCTTATCATATGAATAGGCGTCACACAATATATCGTATATGGTTCCTCTCGGAAAATCCGTTATCTTCTTGAATTCCGGCATACGTATCTATATATCCTTTCCGATTACAGCATCCGTATTTTATCTTTCGTCAAACGTAGTTTTTTGGTAGTCAGCACATGTAGCCTCGGCAAGATATGCCCGCAAATGCGTCATTCTGCAAGGCCTTATAGGAGGGTCTGCTGCGTGGTGCCGTGGCACACGAATAATACTTTTATCATGTCTTTGTTTCTCTCTTTCTTCCTTGTGATGATCCCTGAATCATATGGAGCAGGGTACGATTTATATTCCAAATGCCTCCAGCGCCTGATCCCAGTATTTTTCAGGAACATATCTCCAGTCTACCTTGCCTTCTTCAATCTCACATAATTCACAAGCTTTTGAGAGAACCATAAACTGAGATATATCTTTCCCTCGTAATACTGCTTTAACAACCCTGTACCATCCGGGAGCCTGCATAGATAAGTTTTCCTCATCCATCTCCTGAATGGTCTTTTCTACGTCATAAGCAAGTGAGTAAAACTCGGTGTGCCATGTTCCTTCGCTTGCCAATAGCATCATAAACTGTGCCTTCCCGCCGCTTTTAAGCGGATTTCCGACCGATCCGGGATTAACTACCCTTTTTTGGTTACGAACATACTTTGTCTGAATATGAAAGTGAGCGCAGATTGTTAATTCCGTTTCTAATCTTTCTGTCAGAGCATCAATATAATCATAATCCTCTCGAAGACTCTCATTAACCTTAAACGGCGAACCATGGCAGATCACAAAAGGAGGCATGTCATCATATTGCATGGTCTTTGAAATCGGCATGTTTTCAAATTCTTTAATCTGAGCCTCTGTAAGATGAGTATATGAATACTGCAGCATACCAGACCCTGATGTTCCCGTCTGCCATATCCAGTCATCATGCTTGCCGTTTTTGTGATCAATCCAATAGTTTTCCTTGTTTCCCCTTATAAAAGTGCAGGGATAGTCCTGCTTAAGTTTTGTCAGGCATTCCAATGTCCGTTCGGGATAAGCCAGTTCACCAACATAATCCCCTAAAAACAGGTACTCTTCAGCGCCGAGACTCTTTGCCTCATCTATACATCTTTCCAAGGCAATATGATTGCTATGGATGTCAGCCATAACTGCTATTCTCATTCTGTCTGTACCGCCTTTATCATAATCATTTCCATAATCAGGATATACTCACATTTTCCGATCAGGCTCTACCTTTCACCAAATCCCGCATACGGTATATGCTTTATAAGACATGCTGCAGCGTCTTTAATATCTTCAGGATCAGGTTCTTCCCCTTCACGCATGCAACACTCGAATTCGTCGACTATGTTCTCGATCAGCACCATATCTATGAAAAGCTGCAGTTTTGAAAGCATTTCATCAGGAAGATAAGTTTCGCTCCTGTATCCGGCTAACACCGTATCAAAATAGCCTTTCATGTACTCCATGCGTTTTTCAGGATTTGGCTCATTTTGATACCATCCTGTTCCATGGATCCAGAGATTTGCCAGATCAAACATATACCAGCAATACATGCAGTTATCAAAATCAAATACCGTGATATCCCCGGTATTCATGTCGATATGATAGTTTCCGTCACTGAAATCGAAATGAACAAGACCGTAAACTTCCGCATTCACAGGAAGCTTACCAAATATTTCTATCCGTTCCTTTATTGCTCTTTTCAATCCTTCATATTCATCAGATATCAGAGCATCGATATACTCACGATTGTATTTATCAAAATACTCCGTCCTTTTATTTACTGGCTTGTATTCCTTTGAGAGCCTGTGAATCGTGCCCAGTGCTTTTCCGGTATTATAGAAGTACTCTTCAAGAGGAGCGCCCTGTCTGTATCTGTATCCATTGTCTGAGATCAGCATTCCTTTGGCAAAAGAAAACAGCATCACAAAATACTCCTGTTTGTCCAAAGAAAAAGTTTCCACAAGATTTCCGTTTAAAGAAGGGATCACATCTACTACTGGAGCTCCCACTTCTTTAAGATAATGCACAAACTCTGCCTCAGCCAGATAATCCTGTGCTCTTCTGTCTCCAAGTACTGAAAGCCTTAATACATATTCAGGCTCCCCGTTCTTTGTGCATACATAAACAAGATTACGCCCGCCATCGTGGCCGGGCGCCTTGTTAAATTCATATTCCTTTAAGTCATACAGACTCTTTGAGTTTTCCAGATATTCGTCCAATAAAGCTTTCCTATGTTACTTACCTTGCCATATATGCATACAGCGTTACCCATTTGTTCTCTTCGCCAACATTTCCTGCTTTAAAAGCGGGTACGCTTTTAGATGCCGTCAGAACATATCTCCCATTTTCGAGTTTATGCTCATCAAGTACTTTATAGCCTGCCTGCATTGCCTCACAGTCCGGCTCACACCCTAACACCCTTAAAGCGTACATGATCATGTGTGCTCCGATCTTGATCGGATCAGGCGGATAGAATGTTCCTAACATCACGTCCACCATAGGCGTTTTCATATCATCCATCCTATAGAAAATGTTACGCTTTGTAAAGTAATGCACCAGAGCATCAGCGCATTCTGGTCTGTACCCCTCAAGCTGCAGCTGTGCAGCCAGCAAAAGGTATTCCACCGTCAGCCTTGCGCAGCTCTTATGCGGTTTCCTTGGATCGTTGATCTTTTTGTTGGTACTGATGCAGCCGAAACCGCCATCATCCTTGATCAGTTTAAGAACTGAATCGATCTCATTCTTAACGATATCTTCAGAATAGTATCCCAGCTTTACAAGGTTTCTGAGAAGCAGCGGTTCACCGCAAAGCATCTTAAAACCTGTGCTCTCAATCAGAGCAAAAACTTCATCGTCGATATCGCTGCCGATATCGTCTCTTGTCAATCCCCATTCGGCAACAGCCATGATCGCATCATACTTGTCCCAGGGCTTGTCTTTTTTAAGCTTCTTTATTCCCCGTTCGTAAACTTTACTCTGAAGCAGTATATTTTTGCAAGCGATGACGCTTTCATCGTCTTCAGGTAATCTCTCATATTCAATAAGCGTTCTGAGCCTTACTTCAGGGTTTGTTTCTTCCAACAGCCATTCAAAAACAGATTTATCCATCTTAAAGCCCTCCCGCCTATAAAGCCGAACCGCTCTTACGAACGGGTATGCATATCTCACTGACATAGTCGCGTGAAGACGGATCTCCCGGCAGATAGTTTTCTATGTCAATATCCGGAATGAGTTCATAATCCGATACGGGAAGCCATTCCTTGTATATTTTATCCCACATATCCTGAATTGCTTTAGGCATCGGTCCCACGCATTTAAATACGGCCCATGTATATTCCGGCAGATGCATGATCTTAAAGCCTTCGGGAACACCTTCTATATCTGATGCCCTGCAGCCTATGCCATAGTTAAATTCATCTCCACCCGTTTTCTGCTGGGAACATATTCCCAGATATCCCGGAATCTTTCTGAGGTTCTCATCAGCGTAATACTCATCCCAAAACTCAGGGATCTGTGTTTCGCTTGTTTCAACGTCAAAAATCTTTTCATGAACCAGCAGGTCCATTTCTTCCCATTTTTCAATCCTGTACTCCATGATCTGTCCTCCTTCTATAACCATTCGGACGGTATACCGGCTCATGAATTTGACAGGACTTCCCTTCTTTGCCTGCATAGGTGAAACGCCGTGATATCTTGTGAATGCCTTTGTGAAGCTTTCAGGTGTCTCATATCCGTATTTCAATGCGATATCAATTACTTTTTCATCCCCGTTTACAAGTTCCGCGCCTGCCTGTGAAAGACGTCTTTTGCGCAGATAATCTGTCGGTGATATTCCCGTAAGCATGGAAAATGCTCTGTGAAAATGAAAAACCGAAAGATTAACATTTTTTGATATATCCTCAAGTGTAATGCGTTCAGTAAGATGATCTTCCATGTATTCTATAGCGTTATTGATCGTCTTTATCCAATCCATCGGTATCCCTCCTTTCACATATGATTATAGATTTTTAAATGAGTATAATCCTGTCCGGACTTGCTTTGTTTTGTCTGGTTTATTTCAGAACTTGCTGTCATGGTGTACAAATTCTAATTGCTGTTCTTTTTTACCTCATCCATCTCGGCTATCATTTCATCGAGCGGACGATACTCACCGCCCCACCATTCGAAAACATGCATTCCTTCATCTTCGAGTACGGATTCTTTTAATGTCATATGTATCCCGAGCTGTTTAAGCAGTCCCTCTCTGTCAACAGCCTGATAATCAAACGGAAGCAGTTTGCAGAACTCTTTATAGGAAACACCGCAGACGACCATGTGCACACCAAGTGATGCGATCGCACCCAGGCATCTTTCACAGGGAGCACAGCTGGTATATAGAACCGCCTTTTCCAGTATCTCATCTGAATACTTATTGGCACACTTATGAACCAGGTTAAACTCCGCATGTCCGAATATATGCTTACTGTAGTCAGCGGTATTCTCCGCTTCTTCCAGTATTTTCCCATCATGAACAAGCACGGCGCCGAAAGTATCAAATCCCTTCTTGCCTGCGCTGATTGCTAATTCATAGCATCTTCTAATGTACTTCTCATGATCACCATTCATTTAATATCTCCTCTTATGTCTGTTGAAATTGCCTTAAATAGATCACATTGTTGTCGGGATCATAAAAGCTCATATTTACAGCACCCCAAGGACGTCTGGTCGGCGGTTCTATGATCTTTACTCCAAGCATCTGCACCTTCCTGAATTCTTCTTCAATATCATCAACCGTAAATGCCAGGCAGATATTCTGGTTCTGATTATTCTTAACGGTCCCGTCATTATAAACAGTCAGAGTAGTCCCTTGAGATATGATAAACTGATGGGTATCATCATCACTGTTATTATCTATACCCAACAGTTTCTTATAAAATTGAGCCAGTTTACGCACATCATTTGTCAGCAGGCATACCTCTCCAATGGTCATTATATTTACCTCTCATTTGTAACGCTTAAACAACACCGAAACATCGTCTTTTCCCAATCCGCATTTTGAATAGAAACCCTCATTGTATTCTATAGACATCAACTGGATTACGGAAATACTTTTCTTTTTCAATATTTCTTCCAGCTCACTGATCAGCGCTTTACCTGTTCCGGTTTTCTTTTTTTCGGGAATAACGAACAATTCGGAGATATAATAAAAGTCCTCTTCTGCATAGGGATCTATGTATCCCAACAGACCGCCTACTATCTGTCCGTTTTCTATTGCCGCCAGACCGAGTGCCTCGAAATTTCCCATTATGGCTTTTACTCTTCTGATCGCCCTTTCTCTGTTCCAGTTCTCATTCCAGGGCTCTTCAAAATACGATTCAGCCATTGCCTTCGCAAGTCCTTCATAGTCTTTTTCATCAACTATCCTATATTCCATACACTCTCCATGATCCTGGATCTGTGCTATACATGAGCAACATTATCTTTTGAATAGAACACCAAACCGTTATCCTGTTTGATCTGCCTGTATCCCAGTTTTGAATAGAAAGCATTCGTCCTGATATTCCACACAGGGGTATCCAGTGTAAACTCTTTTGCTGCCGGATACATTGTTTCTATCTCATTCATCATAAAAGATCCGTAGCCTTTACGAAAATGCTCCGGTGCAACAAAGATCCTTCCAATGTTCAAAACATCGTTTTTCAAAAAGAGTATCGCTCCACCGACGATCAATCCTTCATCTGTCAGTTTATACAGATGCCCCTGTCTTGCCATTTTTGTATGAAACGGCACTGACATATATCCCGCTGGTCCGCCAGGTGATGAAGCTCCGACTGAAATATCACTGTCAAATGCACGCTTCGATATACCGTTTAGTGTAAGCGCATCAGAAGTACCTGCCTTTAATAACTTTAAACTCATAGGCCACACCTACCTGCAAGCTAAGTAAACATCCATGCTCTCACCGTCTGTTTCAAAGCATGGTATCACTCCGTTTGTCACCTGTTCCAGGCCGTTGGTTCTCATGAAATCATTCAGAGTATGATAAGCTCCGGGAATTGTAACAAACGGATTATCATACGGTCTGTCGATATGGATCGCAACATATTTATGATCAGGCTGTTTCCTGATATTCATTCCCTCAGGGCTTACCCCTTCAGGCAGTATCAGCGCAGCCGTATATCCATGCATGTTAAAGACATTGACCTGCTCCTGTGAAAGATTGGGGAAGTCCCATCCGATCACTCTAGGATTATCGATACCGTTTTCTTCTGCTATCTTGTACATGTAACTGATCGCATCATTTTCCGGCTCTGTACTTATCACTGTATGCTCTATGTAACGGAAGGCATCAACTTCTTCTACTCGCAGGTCTGAGTACGCATTACTGCGTTTATCCATCTCCTCCCTGAAAAGATTATCCAGGGAACAGTTAAAGATCTTGCATATCTCAAGTGCCTTATCCATTTCCGGATTTGTTGCATCCATTTCCCATTTAGAGATCGTCTGACGGCTTACGTTTAGTTTTTCAGCCAGAGTCTCCTGCGTCATATTTGCGCTGAGCTGACGTAAATACTGAAGATTCTTTCCAAAACTCATATCTATTCTCCTTTTCATCCGTATCTGCTGTTTAAATTTCTGCCACGCGTTGCAAATACAGATTACTAGATCAGTTCAATCATCTCCACCAACCCGCAAGTGCTTTTATTGTAGGTTTCGCAACTATATGTTGCGCACATTATCTGATTCTATTATTGTAGGGAAAAAGCATCCTGCCATTTGTTCAGCCAGTAAAGCTGGCCATCGATAAAGCCTTCATCTATACAGTCAACTCCATATATCTCAAGTATTGTAGCCTGTAGCTGAAAATGCCTGATCCCTACCCAGTACAAAAAAGAGTCAATCTCTTCACGACTGAGCTTATGATTGTCTAAATAGCCTGTAATAAACTTCTGATATACTTCATTGGTCAGTTTAATTTCTTCCTGCCTTAGATTAAAATAATCCGTCATGTCACACATGACCATTACATCAAACATAAAAGGAGCCCGACACGCAGTATCAAAGTCCACAAGATAGATCTGTCCGTCCTTATTCTGCAACAGGTTTCCTCTGTGTAGATCACCATGACATATCCCCCGGGGAAGATTTTTAACTCTATCCCACAGACGATCACCCAGCTCTTCATACTCTGCAATACGGGGATATTTCTTTTGACGAAGGAAATGCAGATATCGGCCTATGAAAAATTCTTTGTCATGTAAGACAGGCTCAACAGGATAATTTTCCATAAGCTGATGAAACCTTGCTACCAGTTCACCGACTTCAGACGCACAGTTTTCAAGTTCTGGCTCGTCTCCGTCAATGAATTCCATGAGAATGATCAGTTTTTTCTCACCTTCGGTTTCTGTTTCAAAAACCGTATCTTTACTTTTAGTCAGTATGATCTTAGGCACCAAAAATCCCTTTTCCTCAAGGTATCTCATAATGGAAACCGACTGTCTTGCAGTGTTAAAGAAAGCGGAACCAATAACTTTTAGAAGATATTTATCCTTACCGTTTACAACATATGTATGACCGCCACCTTCCCTTAGCAGTTCCAAAGAAGAGTTCTCTATTCCATAATACTCTGCCAGTATATTTTGAAGCATTCTTTCATCCATGATCGTATCTCTCTTAAATAGTTCTTAACCTAATTCAAAGTACAATCTCATAATACAGATAATCACCCATATAAGCATTACAGCTCTTTATTTATCTTTCTGTTAACAAGTGCTTCTATTCCCGATTCAGTCTGATCCACGCCAGGATTCTGGTTTGTCATTACCACAGCTGTCTCTCCCGTAACGTAATTTAGCTTTAACATACTCTGTCCGTTTTCACCCCAGCCGCGTGAAGTGATCTCATTCTCACCGCTCATAAACACGC
The DNA here is from genome assembly GCA_016290615.1 of Lachnospiraceae bacterium. GTDB lineage: Bacteria > Bacillota > Clostridia > Lachnospirales > Lachnospiraceae > Colinaster. Next base: position 17,542 of record JAEEUS010000014.1, read on the forward strand.
CAAGACCGACCCAAGAATAATTTTTTGCCGGCTTTGCCATCTCGCGTGCTGAGCTTTCTTTAAGCATAGGACTCTTCCCGTTAAAGGCTTTAATATATTCCCTGGCAATCATCAGAAGTTCTTTTGGAGTAGACCACAGACCCGATGCCGCAAGATCCGGGACCTGAGGATACTTTCCTAAAATAGGCATGCCATTTTCATCATAACCTGTGGCAAGTTTGAATTCCTTTTCGTATTCTTCCAGATTTTTCAGTGAAGCAAAAAACGTGCGCTTCAAATCTAACGGCTGAAAAACATTTTCTTTGGCAAAGACCTCAAAAGACTTTTGCGTAATGTCTTCGATCAGCATCTGTAAAACACAATACCCTGCGTCAGAGTATTCAAATTCTGTTCCCGGCGTTTTTTCTTCGCGCGCGGGTCTGTTATTGTATGATGTTTTTCCATCAAGGATATCGATCAGACCGATCTGGGGATCATTTCTTCTTAGTCCGTAAAATCCATCCTCTGAATCGATTATTCCAGCCGTGTGAGTTAAAAGAGACCGTACGGTCGCTTCACTCTCTCTTCCGTCAAGTGTTCGCAGTTTCCATCGGCTAAGATAGTTATTAGCAGGTTCATCGATGTTAATCAAATCCAGCTCACATATCCTCATAATGCATAACGCTGTAATAAACTTTGAAATAGAACAGGCCGGAAAAACAGTGTTTTCATCAACCGCAATGTTTTCTTCTTTATCCGCAAGACCGGCATATTCTACTGAAATACTTTCAGACGAATCCAGATATGCACTGCTTATTCCAATAAATCGTTCTTTAATTGTTTTTATGTTTTCTTTTTCCATGTCTTTCCCCCTTTTGTTTCTTTGCATATACCCAAAATCAAAACAGAAATATGTTTAAAAATGGGGTTTAGGTCTCCCTAAACCCCATGGCATAATTCTAACATATTTTCTTACAATTTCAGCTATGTCTGTCCTATTTCCTTTTAAGATAATGTCCATAGACACGTTTGCACTGATATCCTATATTTTTGTAAAACTCATTTCCTCCGCCTGTCATTATTTCAGCCCCGAGAGGTCTGAGTATGCTGTCATGATGGGAAAGCGCAGCGGCCGCAAGACCCTTATGCTGGTGTTCCGGTACGGTACAGAGCGGTTCCATGTAAGCTAATCTTATCTGAGGACACCACCACATGCCAGAAAAGCAGACATAATCATCATTCTCATCTGCTATGATAGTAGTATATTCATATGTAGCATGAGGAGCGGGCGCTATAGTAGCACCCAGTACATTCTGGTAAAGTTCAAAAGAACTTCTCCCATCGTTCTTTGCCGGGATATCCCAGTCCTTAAACTCACCAAGTTCCCATTTATTAAATCCGTCCCAGAGACATTTTGCTGTCTTTAAAGGATCTGATGTTGCCGGATCCACGAAATGATATCCAGCCGGAAGCGGATATTCAAGTTTTCCAGATCTAAAGTCAAAATAGTATTCAGCTTCTTCATAATCAAGCTCATAGCCCAGTTCTTTTGCTGCTTCTATCAGAGCACTCTGACCTGATATAAGTACCAGTTCTATGGGATCTTCAAACTTTGGATAAGATGTTTGGGCATACTCGATCATCTCTTTTGCAAGATACTCATATCCTGGACGAAGCACAAAGTAAAGCGATGTGACAGGATGCTCGTAGAAAACAAAGGCAACCGGCTTTTCACCATCAAACCAGAAACGGTTCAATCGAAGAAAATCCTTATCCATCCACGGAGATGTTACTGCATACTCAAAGAACGGTTCGGCAGGACCGTTGCTCTCTTCATGGTTATATACTTCTGTCATAAGCTTATATACAAGCTCTATATCTGTAAGGATCTGAAACTGCTTTGTTCTGATCATTTTCTCCCCCAATATCTATTACTTATTCAGGTGAAAACTCTATTGCATCACCTGCCGGTGCAAATTCCATGATATCGTCATCACCGTCTGATGATTCTGTTACAGGAATGAATCCTTTGATCGCTAATACAGTCTCTTCATATCTGCTCATCATCAGATCATGCTTATCATGTATAAAATCACTGTCATTATTATCAGCAGCCTCTTCCATTTTTGCTGCCATATCTGAAAGCTCAAGCGCACCTATCATTTTTGAAGAGCTCTTTAAAGAATGAACAAATATCGCATAATCATGCCAGTTTTCTGATTCGTAATTGTTCTTAAGCTCTCTTTCCTTCTCTTTTTTGCTCTGTACATAATCAGTAAGCATAGAACGATAGAAGGCTTCATCGTTCTGACAGAACTTAAGCCCTGTTTCAGGATCGATCCCCGCATCACAGAGAACGGAGAAATCACTCTTATCTGAATCTGCTGGTTTGATAGCTTCACTGACTTTATTTAAAACCCGTTTTACCTTGTCTTTGGGAAGATGCTTTATCAGCATCTTTTCTAGAGCACTTGCATCGATCGGCTTAGTTATATAGTCACTGAATCCTTCTGATATATATCGCTCTTTTGCACCTTTTACAGCATCAGCCGTCAGGCATATGACAGGTGATCTGCTGCTTAAGCCGCCATCGGTTTCACGAATGAGATGCAGAGCCTGTGTTCCGTCCATCTTGGGCATGCGCTGATCCATAAGTATCAGGTCATATTCCTTATTCTTTGCCATCTCGACTGCATCAGCACCGCTTGTAGCAGTATCGACGATCATTTCGGTACTCTTTAAAAGATTTACGACTACCGTAAGATTTATCTTTGTATCGTCAACCACAAGGATATGTGCATCTGGTGCACGGAAGGATTCATGATATGATTCAGCCTCCTGCATGAAGGCTTCAAATCGCATCTGGAAATCACCTATAGGTGTATCCGAGATTATCTTTTGCGGGATAGTAACGCTAAATACTGAGCCCTTTCCGTATTCGCTCTCTACAGAGATATTTCCGTTCATCATTTCAAGAAGACGCTGGGTTATTACAAGACCGAGACCGGTTCCTTCCACGGTGCTGTTATGCTCCATTTCAAGACGCTGGAACTTGGTAAAGAGTTTCTCAAGATCATCTTCTTTTATACCGATACCGGTATCGCTTACAGAAATTTTGAGCAAAAGTCCTCTGCCATCCAGTTTTGTTCCGTTAACGGTAAGTTTGACACTACCTTTTGGCGTATATTTGACCGCATTGTTTAAAAGGTTGGTCAGGATCTGACGTATACGGACCTCATCACCGCTGAGTTCGTTAGGAAGCGACTCATCGATCTCTATTTTAAAATCCAGTCCCTTCTCCTGTGATTTAAACAGTATCATGTTGTTCAGATCATTAAGAAGTGAACATAGCTGGTAAGGAGCTGCAACTATGTCAAGCTGTCCTGCTTCGATCTTTGAGAAATCAAGTATGTCATTAACGATCGCAAGAAGATTGTTTCCGGCTTTTTTTACATCCGAGGCATAAACGCCGATATTCTTTAATGATTCCTTTAACTGGGCATCTGAGAGTTCCTGTGCATTCTTGTCCTCTCTTAGGATCATCTCATTCATGCCAAGAACCGCATTGATAGGTGTTCTTATCTCATGGGACATATTTGCAAGGAATTCACTCTTTGCATGACTGGCACTTTCCGCGCGAACTTTTTCTTCAAACAGTTCTCCATGCATACGCACAAAAGGTCTGACTGTAAACAAAGAAAGAAGGGCGGCAACAAGCAGAGAAATCAAAAGTATTATGATATAACTGAAGACCGTCGAACGGGTCTGTGACGACAACTGTCCTTCAAACCATTCAACGGAGAAATCCACAGCGATTATGCCCGCAACATTTCCGTCAGAATCAAAAACAGGACTGTATGCACTGTAGAATTCACCCCACTGATCCGTATAGGGAATCTCATCAACTGCAGCTGTTCCCTTTCCGGCTTTCGCAAGTGCTTCGGTATATTCAACACTGTCTCCGTAGCTGGCCGGAGTGATCTGATCAAGGTCCATGGTAAAGATGAAATTACCCGGTGTTTCTTCCTTGATGCTGTATACATACTCAAGTTCAACATTATCCCTGAATACAGCAAGTGTTCTGTATACATCCTTGTATTTACCGCTGCCGACACTTTCTTTTGTGATATCCTTTAAGACATCACCGTTAACAGAGCCTGCTGCACAGTTTGCTATATCGAGCATTCGCTGCTGTATGGCCTTTCTGATACCTATCCTTGCCCTGTAAATAGATACCGAGCAGAAAAGAATGCTGGATATCAGAAGAATGCACTCTACCATCAATATGATCTTGGTGGAAAGACTGTTCCTAGATTTCAAAATATACCCCCGTAGTATGTCAGATAAACTTATATCTCATATCCGTATATCTGTGTTCCTTGTCTTTAAATCCCAGTTTCTTATATATCGGATAACCTTCTTTCGTTGCACTGAGATCTATTCTTCCAAGTCCGTGCTCTCTGCCGTATTCAACTAGATTTTTCATCAGAGTCGAGCATAGGCCCTTTCCTCTGTATTCAGGCATCGTATAAACACTTAGGACTTCTCCGTACAGACCATTTAGAAGAATTGAGTTTGCCGGCATCTCAATAATATGAAGATATGCAACGGAAACGATCTTTTCACCATCCCTTGCGACAAAAGCTACCAGTTCCGTATTAAGCTTTCTTTCAAAATAATCCGGCAGCTGCTTCTCCATGCTCTCTTTTTCTATATCAGAAACAGATCCGAAGTCATCGATCATGTATGCGATCCTCATACGTATTAGCTCATCGATATCCTTCTTGTCTGCTGTATCAAATACTATGCTCATCATATTTTCTCCATGCTCATGCTTGCATTGCTGTATTTGGGATCACCTGTTACCTCACGTTCGAACCATGAAGCAGGTCTGTAGTTTTTAGCACTTTCCTCATCAGGAAATTCGACTTCAGCTATTACCCGTCCTTCAAACATATCCTCAAAGACATCAAGTTCTATCTTTACTTCTTCATATTTGATCATTTGCCTGAGGATGTCATGATCATTAAGATAATCCATGGTATATGCATCCTCATTCAGGGGGATAAGATACCTTTTCTTTTTTATAACATTCCCTTCTGCCTTAGATAAAAGGTGATCATAGGATTCCTTATCAAGCGGCATGTTATATTCAACCTGTCCTATCTCGCCTTCATTCTGAGAGTGGGCTCCCTTATAGGTCATGTAATAGATGTCATCCTCTCTTCTTACACGGATCGCCGGATGAACATTAAGATATGCCTGTTCTATCATGTGATAACGATAAATCGAAAGATCATCAGGAAGTCTGCTCACCAGAAATTTCTTTTCTATCTCAACACCCATTAATCTTCTCCTTTATATCTTATCTTATGCGAATATACTAACGGCGCCTGTCCTTACCCGTTTCTTTATAGTATCGCTCCTTGTCTGAATACATCATCTTTTCAGCGGCTTTAATGATATCATATATATCTTTTCCTTCTCCGATATCGTAGCCTAAGGAAGCGATCCTGTCATTCTCCTTAAGAATGACTCCGAGTTTTTTCATTGTCTCTGTAAACGCTTCTATACCAGCATCTTTAACTATGCAGACAAACTCATCTCCGCTTATCCTGCATACGGTTCCTTCAGGTACTGCATCCTTAAGAAGATTTGCCACTTTTTGTATCAGCCTGTCACCTGCTTCGTGTCCCTGGTTGTCATTCACGGCTTTAAGTGAGTTCACATCTGCAAAAGCAACACCCACCAGTTTCTCATCCATACAGCTGTTGATGATCATCTGATAAGCCCTGCGGTTCTTTAATCCGGTCAGCATATCATTTTCCGATATCTCACTGTACATTTTTGCATCCGCCACGGCCTCCGCGATTATCTTGGATTCCAGTACCGCATATACGACATTCATTGAGATCGCCGCTCCGAGATATCCGAATCCCACATTGGAATCCACATGAAGCATTACAGTTGCCATTAAAGGGACTGCAACGATCAGTACGACAAAGAACTTACTCCTTATCCTGAATGATCTGTACTTGAATATATAGAATACGCACATTAGCAAAAAGCTCAAAGAACAGAACGTTCCCCGATAGGCATGCCAGGGTCCCGGTGTAAAATATCCGTTTGATATCGTAAAGAGTTTACCCGTTATCGTGCCTATTATATAAAACAGTATATCGATTGAACAAAGTACCGTTACTACATATGCCATTTTCTTTGTAATGTGTCTGACGCTTTCTTCAACCAGATAATAAATATAGTACGAATACGTCATAGTTAACAGATCGACTAAAGCATATCCCGTAAAGGCTAATATCAGATTTAATACCGACAGATTCTTATTTCCATCCAGAATGTATATAAGCATCTCTATACCAAGACCGACAAATACAAACCACATGCAAATACGAAAAAGCCTAGTCGGTTTTAATACTTCCTTGGGAACCTCATACAGGCCTATGATAATAACGATTATGAACAGTGCCGCAACAAAATCTGTTGCTATAAGGGTAGCATTCATATAAACCTCTTTATAATGATTTTTGCAGAATGTTACATTTATTTTATTCTACTTGAAACAGCGCTTTTCATCAACTCAGTATTGTATATCGATAATGCATTTTTTCGTTTCGTCTACACCCTTGCATGGACATGACAGCATCAAAAAACATATAAAAAAGATCCAGTTAACTCCTGGATCTTTAAGCAGGATACGGGAGTCGAACCCGCCTATCCAGCTTGGGAAGCTGGCGCCCTACCGATAGACTAATCCTGCATTATGCGTGATGATGATCACTTATAGAAGTATATCATCTATCACACATTTTCTCAAGCTCATCAGACTCCTACCATATCGTGAAAAAGTACCCCGCAAGAGGCGAAAGCACTATCATTATCACCGAGAATGTAAATGATGATATCGATATGAGAGTTGCTCTCTGCTGCGACGGGAACATATCCTGAAGTTTCGCATCCGTTCTTATCTGAAGCGCATCATCAGCCATTGCTGCTATGAAACCTCCGATCACCATGAATATGACACTTGCTGTGTGTTCGAGAAGCACTCCCGATAAGACACCGAATGTGCATACAACAAATATCCTTGCATATTTTACATGCTTGGCTTTAAGTATCAGCTTTGCTCCTATGACGCCGCCTATCTGCATTACAAAAAGTGCGAGTCCTAAAAGTGTATTGGATATGCCTGCAGTGTTAAGTTTGCTCTGGAGGAAGAACAACAGAAGTATATCTATCGCTCCGACAAACGAATTTGCAAACATAAGCTTTGTCGCCTTGCGGTTATCGATAAGAAATCTTATGCTCTCACCAAAGTATCCGCCTATCTTTTTCATAACCGTTTTAAATATATTCTTGTTTTCAGTATTATTCTTCTGACACACGGCTTCTATTCCCGTTGCATCAACTTCCACAAGTGTAAATGTGATCAGAAGTGTCACAAAACAGGTCGCAGCACTGATAAGATATGATATCCTGTATCCCAGAAACAGTGCGATCCCGGCACACATCGTTGATATTCCGGTGGCCACTCTGTATATTATCGACTGGTTTGAGAAGTATCTCTCATATCTTTTTTCCTCTCCGACAATCTTTAATGAATCATATGCCAGCGCATCAGCTGAACCCGATGCGAAGTTATAGGCAAGCGCATGTCCAGCTATCGACATGCAGACCATTGCAAATCCTCCGGAAAACGCCATCACTATATCCGCAATGACCCCGCACAGGTTGCTCACGATCAGCATCTTCTTTCTTCCGTATACATCCGCCAGTACGCCGGATGGTATCTCAAATATAAGGCTCGTGATATGAAATATGGTTTCGGCAAATCCGATCTGAACAAGTGAAAAGCCTCTGGATGCAAGAATTGCCACCCAGGCTCCGGTGATCGAAAGATTTCCGAGCACCGAAGTTATATATAAAGTATTTATCTGTTTTCTAATTTTGAACATAAAAAAACCTCCTTTACATGTCTGCGATAAATCGCCTTTAGCAACATGATTAAGGAGATAATGCGTTAACAAATATCACTGAAAAATGGGCGCACTATCCCCTTAGGGAAGTACATAGTAACCATTAGTCAATTGAATATTTGTCATCTTCCAGTACATAACTGATACCTTTCACTTGTTTTTGACATTGTATATAAAAATCTGTCTGATGTCAAGCATTCCAGAACATATCAAGTTCTCTTGATATCGTATCGATATTCACTCTCTTTATGTTATGCCATTCCCTGGGGAAGAGTTCCTTGTACGAACCATAGCCGAAACGGTAATCAAGCAGTGCCACTATTCCGGTATCCTCGTGAGTCCTTATCACGCGTCCGGCAGCCTGGAGCACCTTGTTGAAACCAGGATATATGTATGCATATTTCATTCCTTCACCGTCTATATCATCAAAGTATTTCTTTATGAGCTCATTCTCGTCGCAGACCATTGGTATTCCGGTACCGACTATGATCGATCCGATAAGACTGTCACCCTGAAGATCTATGCCTTCGGAAAATATACCGCCCAGCACGCAGAATCCTAAAAGACTGCTTGTTTCATCAATATCATCCGATGCAGAAAACCTTGCAAGAAAATCCTCTCTTTCCTCTTCACTCATGCGATCATTTTGTATAAGAAGTCTGATATCACTCTCCCCGTAGCGATCGATGTATGCATTGAATACATTATCGAGGAAACTGTAGGAAGGAAAGAATACCATGTATCTGCCGAAGTGAGCCGACACTATCTCATGGATATAGCCTGCTATCTTTTCATACTGTGCTTTTGTACGTTCTGTATATCTGGTTGTCACTCCGTCAGCAAGATACAAGCCTCTCTTATCCGGATCAAATGTGGATCTGGCATAGACTTCATAATCAGTCTCATCTCCGCCAAGAAGGCTCTTGTAATACTGTATGGGGAGCAGTGTCGCAGAAAACAGGATGGAGCTTACTCCCTTTCTCATGCATTCGCTTAAGTTTCCGGAAGGGTCCACACAAAACAGTCTTACGATAAATTCATCCCTGTTTCTTGATCCGTAGATGATATACTTATCATCCATGAGTTCATATATATAAAGAAAATGCGATATCTCAAAATAAAACTCGAGAACCTCTTCCCTTACAGGAGAGGGCTGTTCGTTTTCCAGAAAATGCATCAGTCTGTCATAGAGTCGTTCAACGCTTCTTATAAGAGAAGATATGTCATTAAATGTCTTATAACCGTTCTGAGACTCGTCAAGCTCTTTTCTAAGCTTAAGCATCTCCTTGTTGCAGCTTTCAAGTCTTCTTGAAAGAGTAGCATCCATTCCCTTTACGGCTCTTTTGATCTTTAGGATATGTTCCTTGTTAAGATCACCACTGTACATATTTCTTCCGCGATCCACAAGATTATGGGCCTCGTCTATAAGAAAGATGCTTTCAGGCTGCTTGCCGTCCGCAAAGAATCTTTTAAGAGATACATGCGGATCGAAAAGATAATTATAGTCACATATGATGGCATCGCAGAACAGACTTATATCGAGAGCAAACTCAAACGGACATATGCTGTACTTTAGCGCATACTCTTCAATCGTTTCTCTGTCATAGTCCTCTTCGTTTGTCAGAAGGTCAAACATTGCATCATTGACTCTGTCAAAGTGCCCCTTTGCATAAGGACAGGCATCGGGATTGCATATGCGTTCCTCCATAAAGCATATCTTGTCCTTGGCTGTCAGGATGATGCTCTTGAACCTGAGACCGTTTTTTCGCATAAGTTCTATGGTATCACTGGCTACGGTACGGGTGATGGTCTTGGCAGTAAGGTAGAACATCCTTTGCGCCTTGCCTTCTCCTATAGCCTTTACTGACGGAAATACTGTAGCAATGGTCTTGCCCACACCTGTGGGTGCCTCCAAAAACAGTTTCTTTGTATGAACGATGGTATGATATACATGAGTGACAAGTTCCTTTTGTCCTTCACGGTAATCATAGGGAAAAGATGCAGACTTGATGGATGCATCCCTTTTTATCTTCCAGTCCTGCTCCATATCCACCCATTTCATGTATTCTTTCATGAGTGATTCAAACCACTGCTCAAGTTCGGCAAAGAAATAGGTATGATTGAATCTTTTTATCTCTTCCGTATCCATGTTCACATATGTCATCTGGACTTCGATGTTTAAAAGTCCGTTCTGTTTCGCATATATAAATGCATAGCACTTGGCCTGAGCTAAATGAACAGGATCGGGATATTCCATCTTATCTAAATGTCTGTATGTGCCCTTTATCTCATCAATGATGGTTATTTCGTCATCGATTATCCCGTCCGCTCTTCCGTCTACGGTAACTGATGTCATATCTATGTTAAGAGGATTGTCCGCCGACGTTTCTATCATATCCGATATGCGACTGTTATCGATATATGTGTATGAGAGCGGAACCTCCGATCTGTAGTTTCCTCCCATCGATCTTTGGATCTTTCGATGAAGTCTTCCGCCTTCCTGCATAGCCGTAACCGCATCATGTGCTATTCTGTTGTCTATGTCCCCCTCTCTTAGCAAAAACTCCACCAGAGCACGGACGGATATCTGAACGTTACGCATAATGATATTATATTACACATTAAATGAACTTGCTAACATATAAAAACGGCCTTCCTGTTCGGAAGACCGCTAAGTGCTTAAACAACTTTCAGTTTAAATCTCTGTATCTCTTTTTCAGTGTTAACTTTTTCTATCATGGCTCCAAGACCTCTAAGCTTCTCATCAAAGTCCTCATAGCCTCTTTCGATGTACTTGATATCCTCTACAGTCGTATATCCTTCAGCAGCAAGTCCTGCAAGAACAAGTGCTGCTCCGGCTCTCAGATCGGGAGCGGATATTGATGCACCGGTATACTTGTCTACTCCGTCTATTATCGCAACGCTGCCCTCAACCTTTATGTTGGCACCCATGCGCGTAAGTTCATCGACATATCTGAATCTGTTCTCAAACAGACTCTCCGTTACTATGCTGGTTCCTTTTGAAAGACCGAGCGCAACCGTTATCTGCGGCTGCATATCCGTCGGAAATCCGGGATAGGGAAGAGTATTAACATGAGTATGTCCGAGTCTCTTTGAAGCAACGACTCTGACAGCTTCATCGGATTCCTCTATCTCGCATCCTATTTCCAAAAGCTTTGAGCTTATTGATTCCAGATGCTTAGGGATTACATTCTTTACTGTAACATCACCCTTGGTGATAGCTGCGGCAAACATGAATGTTCCGGCTTCGATCTGATCAGGGATTATAGCATAATCGGTTCCATGAAGCTTGGGCACACCCTTGATACGGATAACATCCGTACCGGCACCTCTTACGCTTGCTCCCATTCTGTTAAGGAAGTTGGCAACATCAACAACATGAGGCTCTTTTGCCGCATTTTCGATTATGGTCCTGCCTTCAGCTAAAACCGCTGCCATCATAACATTGATGGTCGCTCCTACAGAAACCTTATCCAGATATATATGACCGCTGTGCAGTTTCTCTGCCTTAGCGATTATGATTCCGTGGCTTATCTCAACCTTTGCTCCCAGAGCCCTGAATCCTTTGATATGAAGATCGATAGGTCTGCTGCCTATGTTGCAGCCGCCGGGTAGAGCAACCTCAGCTTCATTATACTTTCCAAGCAGTGCGCCTATCAGATAATATGAGGCTCTGATCTTCTTTATAGATTCATCGTCTATGGTCTGTATTCTTATATTGGAAGCATTGATCTTTACGGTATGTCTGTCAATACGCTCCACGATGACACCGATGCTTTCCATTGCCTGGATCATAACATTGGTATCTCTCACATCAGGAACATTTTCTATCAATACCGTCTCATCAGTCATGGTGGCTGCTGCAAGTATAGCCAGAGCGGCATTCTTTGCCCCGCCTATCTCTACCTCGCCAACAAGCGGCGAGCCACCTTTGATCACATATTGTTCCATATTAACCTCTTGGTTTTATCTATATATAGTATACCGAAAATTCAATCATCTAAATATTGTATTCAAATAAATACAACCTAGTTTAGTATACACGCATCTGCATGATTTGTAAACCGAACATCAATTCAGATACTTGAGCGGGTTGACTGCGGTGCCGTTTACCCTGATCTCAAAGTGCAGGTGAGGGCCCGTACTTACGCCGGAGTTACCGCTGAGAGCTATCTTGTCTCCCTGACGTACCGTCTGGCCGACACTTACAAGAACCTTGCTCAGATGTCCGTATCTTGTCTCTTTACCGTCCGGATGCTGGATATATACAACATATCCGTATCCCTTCGCCCAGCCGGCCTTGGTAACCTTACCGCCCGATGAAGCCATGACAGTTGATCCCTTTGCGATCGCCCAGTCTACACCCTGGTGATTGCTTGACGCACCTCTTGTAGGAGCATTTCTTCTTCCGAATGTAGAAGACAAACGTCCTCCGGAAACAGGCTTGATATATGTAGGAGGTATCTTTGTTCCGCGCTCCACGATCTTGGGAATCGCTTCAAGAAGTACCTCTTCCTTTATCACTTCTCTGCTTATCTCCTTGTCGTTGAGATAATTGATCTGAGCAACGATGTTTCTATGACCCGCACTCGGCTCCTGTCTTGTGACACGATCGGTCGTATACCATTCGTCATTTTCGATATACTGAACTTCCGCGTCATAGTCTTCTTCTATATATTCCTGTTCCACTCTGTTTATTGACAGCGGCGGTTCGGGATTTGTGATTATTATCTCCTGTCCGACCCTTATCATTGAGTTTTCATCCTCAATGGCATCATTAAGGGATATTATCTTTTCCATGGGGATATCCATAGCCATCGATATGCCAGAAAGCGTATCGCCTGACTGAACCTCATAGACGACATTCTTGTCCTGACTGGCTGTTATTCCCTCTATGGCCGTATCTACATTTTCGAGCTGACTTTCTGCCACATATGCATCGACTATCTCGATCTGATTGTCGAAAGCAAGGCTTAATAGGCCGTAGTCATAATCATCAAAACTCTTTTTTTCCTGCTCGCTTTCCTCGTTTGAAAGAGCTTCAACGCACAGCTTCTCAAATCCTGCGCCATTTAATGTTGCAGGAGTGTTATTATCCTCTTCAGCCTCGGATTTTTCTACTATGGCTGCGGTGAGAGCATTCAGTTCTCTGTCATGATCCTTTTCAAGAGATACACTGTATTCATGATCAATATCATATTTATCCACAGCCGCCTGCAAAACGCTCTTTACATCGTCAACGGTGGCAAGATTTACGGTATATGTACCGATCTTTACGGTATAGGCAGGCTTCAAGCCCTCATGTACACTGCCTGACAGCTTATTTACCATATTTTCGAGCACGGTCTTTTCGGAATCTGTCTCGCCGAACATGACCTCGCTGCCTTCGGTGCTTACTGAAGCCTCGACAAACATAAAGGCATCAGAATTAGATGCAACCTTTCGTCTTGCATCTATTAACAGTTTGTCAATATCTGTCTGCTTTCCTACCGTGCCGACATATTCATTGTTGAGAAAAACTTTGAAGATATTGTTTCCTTCAGACTTGATCTTTTGATACTGAGGAATGAATATTATATTAAGAAAAATCACTAAAAAGGACATTTTGAGCATGACTGCTCTTGTCCTTTTGTAGTGTTTGGTAATAAATCTCATAATAACTTGTTAGAAAATTCCCATTGTATGGAGCACAAGCACTGCAAGGATGATGATATCCAATGCAAAGTTAACAACTCCGAGTACAACCGGCAGTTTTGAACCGTCTTTTCCTGCGCTTTCTATATATCCCCTTATAGCTTTTGTCTGATCCGCAAGGCTGTCATCAACCGCGGCCTGAACATTTCTGTATACTTTGACATTTTCAGTATGGATAGCTTCATGAACATCATCAAACTGGGCATCCAGATAGGTCTGGTCCATAGCGGGAGCTTCGCCCTTTACAACATCACCGCTTGCCTGCTTGATAGCTTCAAGTCCGTCTGCCACAACCTGCTTGATTGTTTCGGTTGCCTCGGCACTAGCCTGCTTGATGTTCTCTGTTGCTTCAACAGATGCCTGCTTTATAGTCTCGGTAGCTTCTGCACTTGCCTGCTTGATGCTTTCAACATTCTCAGTTGAAGACTGCTTCATGCCCTCTATGCCGCTGTCGCATGCTTCCTTAACGGATTCGGCAGCTTTTGTAAGGCTCTCTATACTGTCATTTGCTTTTCCACTTACAGAAGAAACCGCATCATCGGATGCTCTCTTTACGGATGCAACCGCATCATCAGCTGAACGCTTAAGCGAATCGATCGCTTCTTCTGAAGAAGCCTTCATTCCAGATGCATTCTCCGAATTTGCTTTTACAGCCTCGAGTACGCTGTCGGAATTTGTCTTAAGTGCCGCTACAATCTCTTCCGTAGAGCTCTTTGTTGCTGCTATTGCCTTTTCAGATGCTCTCATGGATGCTGCCATGATCTCTTCTGAATCGATCGCGGGTGCTGCTTCCTTTGAAGGCATGCTTCCCGCTTCCGTAAGCATATCACTAACTTTGGAAGCCGATTCGATGTTCTTTAGGTTTACCTGCTTCATCTCCTGAAGGAGTTCCTCATAGCTTGCAAGCTGATCCTTAAGGCGCTGGCTCTCTCTTGCTTCGGCAGCAGAGTTGGCATTGATCATATCATTTGCCACTGTTTTTTGTGCAAGTTTGTCAATAAAAGTATCCATAGCTTCCTCCATTTAGTAATTTTTACTATATATTCATAGTCTGTTCATAATTTATTCATAAATGCTAATTATAATCAACTTATAAGGTTGATACAGACTATAGGTAATTTTTTCATAATAGCCCGGGTGCCGCGAGGTATCCGGGCACTCCTCATTTTATGGGCATTTAAAAGTCGTCATCTTCAAGCGCTCTGATCTCATCATTCAGTGCAAGCATCCTTGCATCAAGATCAGATACCATGCGCGCACATTCCTTTAACTCGTTCTTGATATGCTCAGGTGCATTTCCCTCGAACTTGTAGTGGATCTTGTGCTCCAAACTTGCCCAGAAATCCATGGCTACGGTCCTTATCTGAATCTCGACTTTCGCATTTACCATCTTGTCCGACAAAAAGATAGGCACGGTCACCAGCATATGATAACTCTTATATCCGCTCTCCTTGGGATTCTTGATGTAGTCCTTGATAGATAAGACCTTTATATCATTCTGATTTCCGATCATCTCGGCTACTCTGTATATATCCGATGTGAATGAACATATGACTCTGATTCCGGCAATGTCATTGACGTGCTCAACCATGTTTTCAATGGTAGATTCATATCCCTTCTTCTTGAGCTTTTTGACTATGCTCTCGGAAGTCTTCATTCTTGCCTTGATATGCTCTATCGGATTATAACGATGAACCTGCTGAAATTCATCGTTTAGTATCTCCAGTTTGGTCCCTATCTCTTTAAGGGCCGAATTGTATACCAAAGTAACCTCCATCCAGCTGTCTATAGGATCAGGTTCTCTGTTTGAATTACTACCCATCTGCTTCCTTCCGTATTAAATCTCCCCAAAGATTTATTATACCATAACACAGACTATCGCTCAAGTTTACGCCTACTCGTCATATCCGTTCGGGTTGTTCTTCTGCCATCTCCATGAGTCGGCACACATCTCTTTTATTCCTCTTTGAGCTTTCCATCCGAGTTCTTTCTCAGCCTTTGAGGAATCTGCATAGCATGTGTCTATGTCTCCCGCTCTTCTCGGCTTGATCACATACGGGATCTTAACGCCTGTTGCCTCTTCGAAATTCTTTACGATATCAAGAACGGAATAACCCTGTCCCGTACCTAGATTGTATATAGACAGACCCGAACCTTTAACAAGCTTTTTTAGAGCCTTTACATGACCGAGTGCAAGATCCACAACGTGGATATAGTCTCTGACTCCGGTACCGTCATGTGTATCGTAGTCATTGCCGAATACTCCCAGCTCCTTAAGTCTGCCGACTGCAACCTGTGTTACATACGGCATGAGATTGTTCGGTATTCCGTTGGGATTCTCGCCTATGGTTCCTGATTCATGCGCACCTATCGGATTGAAGTATCTGAGTAAAACAGCATTCCATTCCTTGTCGGCTATGCACTGATCCATCATGATCTGCTCTATCATGGATTTGGTCCATCCGTAAGGATTGGTACATGTACCCTTCGGACACTCTTCGGTTATCGGAACAAATGCAGGTGTTCCGTATACAGTCGCCGATGATGAAAAGATGATGTTCTTGCATGAGTGTTCATTCATGCTCTTTAAAAGATTAATGGTTCCCGAAATATTATTCTCATAATACAAAAGAGGCTTTTCAACCGATTCGCCTACGGCTTTAAGACCCGCGAAATGTATGACGGCTTCGATTTTCTCCTCATCAAATATCTTATCGAGAGCTGCCTTGTCCAAAATATCCGCCTCATAAAAAACAGGTCTCAATCCCGTGATATTTTCAATCCTGTCAACAACCTTTCTGTCGGAATTGCTCAGATTGTCAATTATCACTACATCATGACCCTCGTTTAAAAGCTCAACCACTGTGTGGCTTCCTATATATCCTGTTCCCCCCGTTACAAGTATCTTCATATTCTCTCCTTTATACGCGAAAGAGGATGTTTCCATCCTCTTTATGACTGTGTTGTATTATTCTGCTATTTCCACAATTCATCGGGATATTCGCCTGCAGCCTTGAGCTTTTTGAAGCTCTCGACAACAAACGGCTTGTCTTCCTTGTATGTAACGCCGAACCATTTATCCGGACTGTTGAGCACCTTTACCGTAGCTCTGTTTGACTTGATGATGACATCCACTTCCGTCGGTATCAGACACTCAGCTTTCATCGGATCATTCTTTACCTTTTCCCTGTAGAACAGATCCATTGCCTTTTCAAACTCATCAAACAGTCCAGGCTTAAATCCCCACATGTTCATTGAAACAGGTGTCTTTACATCTATCGCAACCGGATTGTTTCCATCTGCATCGGTATATGCTGCACCTTCTGCTGTCTTTATGAGGTTCTTCTGCTCAACTATGTCTGTGAGCATGCTGTTTTCATCAACCTTGCAGACACCTCTTGTGACGCTTCCCTTCTCGGTGAGAGTGTTGCCAAGTTCATAAGATACCATGGCATACTTGTCATCCTGATCAGCAGTTTCAGAAAGGAAATCATACATTATCTGATATCCGTGCTTGCCGTAATAATCATCTGCATTGATGACCATGAACGGCCCCTTTACGACATCCCTGCATCTTAGTATGGCATGTGTGGTTCCCCAGGGTTTTACTCTTCCCTCTGGGATCACAAAGTTTGCGGGCACGTTATCGATGTCCTGAAAAACATACTCGACCTGCATGTGCCTTGAAACAGCATCACCCACACACTCCCTAAAGTCTGCTTCCATCTCTTTCTTTATGATAAATACGACTTTTTCAAAGCCTGCTGCCTTTGCATCGTATATAGAAAAATCGATTATCTTATGCCCCCTGTCATCCACGGGATCCATCTGCTTCAAACCGCCGTAACGACTGCCCATTCCGGCTGCCAGAATAACCAATACGGGTTTATCCATAGCTTCTCCTTTCAGTACGTTTTCGTAAAAACAATTATAGCATTTATCGGTTGTATTTGTCTATCTTGCCTTTTCATGCTATATTACTTCGTATGGAAGAAACAGATCTTAAAGAGAGTATAAATCTCGTTAAAAAATACAATAAGATGACACCCAAGGAACGCGACCAGATAAAGCGTCAGCGCTTCTATGCAATGGTCTCGTTTGCAAGGAAGCATAACCCGCTTTATGCCAAACTTTATGAGAATCTGGGTGTTAATTTTTTCATGCGCGACGTACCGTATGTCGAGCGTGATTTTCTGCTGTCCAACAAGGATATCTGGGAAAGCGATGAAGTCATCCCTTCTTTTATCCCGCAGGCTATAAACACAGTCAGATCATTTACATTTCCCTCTGATTACAGACGCTTTCTGCTCCACGGTTCAAGATATGTGATAATCTCATCCTCTGACGGGGCGCTGCAGCAGGCAGCCTGGTCAAAGACTACAACGGTGCTGTCTGTCTTTTTGCCGATAGAAGAGATGACAAAACAGTTAAATGAGCTGCGCCCTGCCTTTTTATGGGCATATCCCTCTACACTGGAAAAACTTTTGGAACAGAAAAAGCTGGGCAATCTTACCATCAAGCCCGTACTCATTATCGCAGGCGGAGAAGCTTTAGCGGATGAGCTGAGAGCATCTTTAATAGATGAATTTGAAGGTACTGTTCAGGCAACTTATTCAAGCGCTGAGTTCGGAACAGTTGCTTCGGAATGTCAGATGGGACATTTGCATGTAAACGATGACTGGATAATACTTGAGCAGGCGGATGCAAAAGGCAAGCCATGTGCTGAAGGGCAAAAGCCGGAAAAGATCTTAGTCACAAACATGTACAAGACAGACTTTCCGGTTATAAGGATGACTCTGCCCGACAATATAAGATTTCATGACAAGGCATGTCCATGCGGGAACCCGTCGCCCTGGATAAGCATTACATCAGCCAAGGATGACACAATACTGTTTAAGACGGGAAGCGAAACAAACGTTACGATCCATACCGATGAGTTCTCGGACATATTAAAAGACATATCCGGACTCAATGGATATCAGATAGTATTATATGCAAACAATAACATTTCACTTCGTATGGATGTTGAGAGCGAAGATATGAGAGGTATCATATTCCTTCAGGCAGAACAGACTATACGTCGTTTTCTAAAAGAAAAGGGCGTAACCGCTTCCGCCATAACAATGGACGCGGATACTCCCTTAAGAAACGAACAAAACGGCAAATTAAAGAATATACTGGACTGCCGTCCGTAGATCATGAGATCTTTCCGTTTAATATATCATCGATGACACTGTTTACGTGTTGTCTGCTTTCTATAGTGACGCTTTTTATACCGAGACTCTCAGCAGTATCGGTATTTTCTTTTCTGTCATCTAAAAACAGGCATTCCTTTGGATCCAGATCATATCTTTTAAGCAGTGTCTCATATATATCCCTGTCAGGCTTTACCTGATGCACCTCATATGATACCAGGCGTCCGTCAAGATCATCCATGAACGCTGCATCTTTGGTATGCATCTCAAAGAGGTACTTTGAGTAATTGCTGAGAAGATATATCCTGTAACCTTTTTCCTTAAGGATATGTATCTTCTCCCATACTTCAGGCCTCGGGATGTTCATCCTCTCGCCATGGATAATGAATTCCTTTATGTTTTCCTTATATTCGGGATAACGCTTTCCAAACTCTGTTATAAGATCATCCCTTGATATGGTATCAGCATCATGCATCACCCAGAGTTCATCTTCTAGCATCGTTGTTCCAAGCTGTATTGCTTTTTCTCTGTCAAGTCCAGTATCTACAAGCGCATCTATCCATCTGTATTCCATCAGGACATTTCCAACATCAAAAATAATATTTCTTATCATAACTATTTCAAAAATCCGTTCACTATTTCTTCTTCAGCTTCTTCTTCAGTAAGTCCGAGAGTCATCAGCTTTATAAGCTGTTCTCCTGCGATCTTTCCTATCGCTGCTTCATGCACAAGACTCGCATCAACATTCGCCGCGGTAAGTTCCGGTATCGCAGTAACTATCGCCTCATCCATGAGTATGGCATCACACTCCGAATGACCCGCACATTTATTGTTTCCGCTTATTGCAGCAAAAAACTTCTGCTTTGACTTTCCTCTCGCTACAGATCTTGATACAACGTTTGTACTGCAGTCTATTCCGTCAAGCTGTACATCAAAATCCGTTGATGCATACTGGGTGCCGTGAGTCATTATCTTTTCCTTCACGATAAATGTTGCTCTGTCGGCAAGTCTTCCCTTTGTCACTCTGCTTGTTGAATCTATTCCTTTTATCTGGGTTGTCTCCATCTCAAGGTAGGAATCCTCATCCATCTCGACCACAGTGGTTGGATTCATGATGTTCTCGCCGCTTCCGTCAGCTTCTCCGTAATGCTTTTCTATATATTTGACCTTTGCTCTCTTTCCCACATGGAAAGTATGTATTCCGTCATGACCAGATTCCTGGTCGCCGCAGTTGTGTATTCCGCATCCGGCAACTATCACGACATCAGCATCTTCACCGATATAGAAATCATTATAGACAAGATCGGTAAGACCGCTCTCGCTTATTATCACCGGTATATGAACGCTCTCATTCTTTGTACCCGGTGCAATGATGATGTCTATCCCCGGCTTGTCTGTTTTTGTGACAATGTCGATATTGGCTGTTGTATTTCTGCTTTGAAGTTTTCCGTTTGCGCGTATGTTGTATGCGCCTTCTGGTACTTCATGTATATCCGCTATCTCAGCTAAGAGATTCTTTGAGATACTATCCATAATCTATCCTACTTTCTGCGCAAGGACGCTGCATGTCCCCTCTGCCATAAGATCAGGCCAAACTTCTTCTTTTGTACCTGTCTGTTTTACTTTTCCTTCAGATATCACTATGATCTGATCGGCGATATTAAGTATCCTTTCCTGATGCGAAATGATAAGTATGGATCCGTTTATCTTTTCATGCATCTTTTCAAAAACCTTTATGAGACTATTAAAGCTCCACAGATCTATTCCTGCCTCAGGCTCGTCAAAGATCGAAAGCTTTGTGCTCCTTGCGATGATCATCGCGATCTCGATCCTTTTTAATTCTCCGCCTGAAAGTGACGCATTTACCTCTCTGTTGATATAGTCTCTTGCACACAGTCCTACCTCGGAAAGGATGTTGCAGGATTCTGCCACAGTCGTATTCTTTCCTGCTGCAAGTGATAAAAGATCCTTTACGGTTATTCCCTTAAACTTAACGGGTGTCTGAAATGCATAGCTTATTCCAAGTTTTGCCCTCTCGGTAACAGACATATCCGTGATATCCTGGCCGTCAAAAAGTATCTGGCCAGATGTCGGTTTGATTATTCCTGCTATTATCTTTGCAAGAGTCGATTTTCCGCCGCCGTTTGGTCCGGTTATTGCGATAAATCCCTCAGAGATATTAAGACTGACATCCTTTATTATCTCTTTTTCATCCTCTACTACATAGGATATATTTTTAAGTTCCAGCATTTTTAACTCCTATTTCTTCTTTCCCATCCTGTACCCCAGCGCGCATCCGCATCCGCCGCCTACGATATGAGTCAGCTGTGATACATTGTCATTTACAAATATTGCGTTTACTATCTCCTGACCTATATATAATACACATACGATTATTAGCGTGAGCGGTATCTTTCCGTTTTTGATATCCGTCATGGAAGAAAGGATTATGAAACAGAAAACTATTCCGCTAGCTCCAAGGAGCATTGCTCTAGGGAAAAAGAGATAATTTACAAGTCCCGTTATCAGTGCCGTGACCGCGATCATTATAAGCGTATTCTTGCTTCCGTACTTCTCTTCTATGCCGGGTCCAAGTAGCAAGAAAAACATCATATTTGATATATAATGCGAAAAATCTGCATGTCCCAAGACATGAGTGAACAGTCTTACATATGTCAGCGGATTAGCCGGTGAGGATCTGTATACGGAAAACAGAAGCTTGTTTGAATAACCCATCGTAATATATGAGAGTATCAGCGCGACAAGCGATATTCCCGCAAATGTCAAAATCACTGGTGAATTGTAATCTATGAGCTTTAACTTTTTCATCTGCTCCCTTTCAAATATCAACCCTTAAGCTTTGAGTAGCTCTCTTTATAAAACTCTCTTTCCTTCTTTGCGATGCGTCCCTTTATGGGTACGGCGTCTGCACACATGGCAAGCTTTGCTGCCATGCATCCCTTTTCGAGCACATACGCACAGGCCTCGGTATCGCTTTCAGATCCGCCGACGCAGATCGCTCCCTGACCTGCTATAAGAACCGCACTGTTATCCTTTAAACCTCTTGAGATAGCCGTCGGAGATTCAAAATGAGGCTTCTTTGACGGCTTTCCGACACACTTTATCGTCTCTCCGACTATCTGAGCCTGATCGTCTATATAGGGATCGAATCCCTCATAGGTCTTGCTTATATCAACGATATTGGGAAGGGTTACATGATAGATATTGCTTATCTGTCTGTTCTCATAGATCTTTGCATGTATGAGAGCTATCCTGTTCAGGTTTCTCTTAAACAGGCCCTTGGCTATAGGCTTCTTGTCGCCTGCCTTAAACCTGTATTCGTTGTCTCCGAGTACGAGAGTTATCTCATCACCTTCAATATGACTGATGCCGTAATCGACATAACCGTCCTTATTGATATCCTCTTCGAGCGCATCTTCTGTATCAGCGCCATCCTCATTTGTAGCACTGTCTGTGTTCTTTATCAGATCGGTTTTGGCAAATGAGTCAGTCATGCTCTCGTATTTGAACTTGCAGACCTGTTCCATCACGGAAGATATCTCGAATGCATTGTCAAAGTCCTCTCCCATGCACAGCACGCCGTGATTTCTAAGCAAAAGTGAAGAGCAGTCCTTTGATCTTTTGAGTTCCTTTTTCACCTTTCTTCTTAAGGCAGGAGAAGATGACATTCCATACCCTGCGCACGGAATCCTGTCACCCAGAAACTGCTTTTCCTCTTCGGTAAGCTCGATATCTATTCCCAGTATGCTGACAACGGAAGCATATGTCTGATGTGTATGTACAACAAAATTAACATCCGGTCTTGCCGCATAGACATCAGCATGTATCCCGCACTCCGAAGACGGCTTGATATCTCCCTCATACGTGCATTTCTTGATATTGACAACAACAATATCATCGGGCGTAAGACTCTCGTAAGCCTTTCCGCTGGGTGTTATAACAAACTGTTCGTCACTTATCCTGGCGCTTATGTTTCCCCAGGTTCGGACTATGAGCCCCTCTCTCAAGAGACGAAGCCCAGCCTCTATAACAAGTTTTTTTGCTTCCTGCAATTCGTATGCCATACCTTCTCCTTACAAAAGGAGTATGGCAAGCCATACTCCCGTAAACCCCATCTTAATGTTATCCTTCGGTAAAGAACTGTCCCTTGATGATGAATCCGACACCCATGGCAAGCGGTATTACCATGAGTAAGACATCAACAAGCGTTATGCCGTAGAACGTTATATTTATCACTAAAAGGATCGATAATAGCAGAAGCATAAGCACTATCAGAACCAGGACTCTTGTTAAGACACACGGCTTGACGAACATCGCTATCATGGCGATTATGAACAGGACTATCAGAATTCCTCCTGTGCTTACCGTATTTCCAAATCTGTAGAATCCGAAGTTTGATACATGCGCTGCCCTGAATACCATAAACAGTCCTACCAGCGCCAGAAGCGTACCTATCATTCTGTATCCGGCTTTTGTCATCTTTTTTCCCCTTTTATCTATTGTTACTGCTACAACGAAATTGTATCATGATTGCGTATTATTAGCAATTCATTGTTGCTGTTCAAGATATGAACGTCTTTTGTTCTCATACATATATTTGTCTGCTGTTTCAACATACTGTTCAAGAGTCAAATCGCCTGACGGATCCGTAATCAGGTGTCCGCAGCTAGCAGACAGCTTGTAGGGCAGTCTGAGCTCTTCACCGCGCTTTTCTATGGTGCTTATAAGTCTCTCGCACAGATAGTCTACATTCGGCTCTTCTTTCAGGGCACCGAAAATCAAAAACTCATCTCCGCCGTATCTGATCGCCACCCATTCCTTGGGGATGCACTCGTTAATGACAGTGCCTATGGTCCTTATTGCCATGTCTCCCTGTAAGTGTCCGAATGTATCATTGATATACTTTAATCTGTTGATATCAACAAATATGACAGCATCCTTTTCACTTCTCAAAAGATCATTCTCATAGCGCTTTTTTATCACGCTGTCATAGCCGTAGCGGTTATATAGCCCGGTGAGCGAATCCTTGACTGAAAGCTCTCTTAACCTTGTATTTACCTGATCAAGACGCATGATCTTTCTGTACTTTTCAAATGACTCTCCAAGCCTTGACATATATGCATAAAGGGATCTGTCCTCGACATGATCCATGACATCCTTCATGATCACATATCCGAATATGTTGTTCCTGCTGTGGAGAGAACTTATGACATATACATGTGATCCCTTTGAATTTTTGTAATGCGGTATCAGCTTTTGAACTTCAAAGTCATCTATTCCGTAAGCCTTATTCTTTGATAGCGCAACGACAACCTTCATAGATTTGCCGTATCCCATCTCCTTTAGGTCCGTATCGTCTGAATAGATGTTCTGAGCATATGCATGCTTTAAAACGATGGCAAAGCCGTCTCTTTCATACTCGTGATTTGATCTGAAGTATTCCTGCAGTACACTAGGAAGCTCCTCATAGCTCTTTGATCTGAACAGCGCATTCTCTATATCGATGCTTGTCCTTTCAAAGATAATGTTGTTTTCCGCTGTAAGGAAGTTTTCCTGTGCCAGTTTCTTTCTGGCTGACACGGCAGCCCCATCATGAGCGCATCCGCAGCTTTCTCCGATTATCAGTTTCGATATACTGTTTTTAGTAACGCACTCACCGCTCTCTGCCATCTCATAGATCGCCTCAGCGCTCCCGTATCCCATCTCCTCATACGGCTGGGACATGGTCGTTATAGACGGCGAATATGCTCTTGTGAGATACATGTTATCATATCCCGTGACTTTTATATCTTTCGGAATTGAATAACCCATATCCTCGAGCGTCGCGCATACAGCCATAGCTCCGACATCATTTGCACAGATGATCGCATCGGGAAGTCCTCTTTTATCACTCCCTATCTTTTTGGCTGCTTTTACGACAGCTTCATATTCCCAGTTGCAGTAGAAAACATCCTTGTCCTCAAGGCTTACCCCGTATTTTTCAAATACATCCCTGCAACCGTTAAGTCTCTCGTTTGATTCCGCATTGTCCCTATGACCTGCGATGAATGCTGCGCGCTTTATTTCATGCTCCTTAGCCAGATGCTCGCATATGATGCGCATGGACTCATAGTTATTGCACGAAACATAGCTGAGACCTTCCATGGGTGTTCCCACGCTGACGGCTCTTATTCTGTTTTTGACAAACTCGCTCCTTAATCTCTCTGCTTCTTTAGGCGAGCTTAAAGAGTCAGGTATGAATATCACTCCGTCATAGTCATCATAATCGGGCAGTCTGTGGATATTAAACTCCCCATCGTTATATTCAACACTCTCACGAAATGTCGAATACGTGAGAAAAAGGAAGACATCGATACCTCTTTGTCCGGTATAGGCTGTGATACCCTTCATGATATCGGTCAGCCCTCTGTTATACCAGCCGTTTGCTATAACCGCGATCTTTTTCTTCATGTCGCACCCCCTGCGATCAATCCGCTAATCCTCTAGTTTCAGATAAACATCTATATCCTCTGAAAGGCTTGCATACTCCCCCATCTGACTTTTAGCCTGTTCCATTGCTTTTTTATACTGTGCTGCCTTCTCGTTGCCTGCCTGTGAATAGCCCTTGTACAATAAACCGTTCTCATAATAATCACATATGGCATAGGGCACCACATAGTTCTTGTTGCTCTCAACAGTGACACCCAATGCTTCATTTATCTTTTTGTACTCGAGCATCCTCTGATATCCCGAAAAATCCATCTTTCTTAAAAGATCCTCGGGAGAGCTGACCTCATAATAGCTCGTCATTGCAGGAGTCGTTGCTACTATAAGTCCTCCGATATTTGAAACAAGTATTATTACCATGATCGTGATGGCGATGTAATACAGAACACCGGATCTTTTTTTATCATTCTTTTTCATTGTTGTATCCATCCTCCATCAGCAGTTTTCTTCTTGCTTCGCTCAGTTCCCAGAAATGCTCCATATCCTCATCACTTATATGAAAATATCCCTGAACAAGAACATCCACATGATCTGAAAGATCATTTATGTAGTTTACGGTCTTCTCATTATAGTAATGATCCTTATCCCATTCGGAAGACGGGTCCTTGTCTTTATGGATCCTCTCCACTATATCAGCAAGGCGGTTTATTGCCTCGCTTTCGTCCATATATGAATTCTCATTGAACAGATACTCGGTGTACTCAATAAAGCTCCAGTATGAACTGGATACCTCGATTATCTTGCGATAATCATCCATATGCTCGGAATAAGACAGCTTTTTTGCGCTGCTGTACATGTAAACAGCGACATAATCCCTTTCTTCAATGAGCTTATCAAGCGTTGCCACATATTCAGCTTTGTTCTTCGCAACCAGCTTTTCTTCGCGATACCTCTTTATCTGGTAATCGTTGCCAAGAAGGATAATAGTTATCGCGATTAGAGCGATCAGTACCGCAGCTATCGTGATCCTGGCAGTCATCTTATTAAATCGCCTGCTGTTTTCCATGACCTCATTTCTTGTAGAGTCATAGCGGGTCTTAAATTTCTTCATATCTCCCGTATGCTTTTTGGCAAAGCTGTTAACTTTACCGCAGGCAGGGCATATCTCATCCTCTATCCCGAGATTGTTTCCGCAAAATTCGCATTTCATCTTAAAGACATTCTCCTATCTGTATTCTTTCAGATGCTTTTTGGCATAAGCATCACAAGCATCGAGGCTTAAGTTTCCGTATTCATCGCATACTTCTTTTTTTACTTCCTCATATCTGTCCGGAGTGATCATAAGCCTGTTTGCTGCAATATCTTTCATTTCTGTAATATACGGACTGAGGCGTTCAGATTCATCATCATCAAGTCCGCGCTTTCCTTCTCCTATCTCATAGATATAGGACAGACACTCGTATGTCACAAGGCCGCCTCTGTTTTCATCCCATCCCTGTTTGTCGATCGTCTCACATATATCCGTCGCATAGTAATATGTGCAGTACGCCTCGAAAAAATCATAGTGCTGCCAGTCATAGATTCTGTGATCTTCAACTGTCCTCACATAATCTATGGTCTCATAAAGGCCTTCATAATCCTTATCTTCATACAGCTTGTCGAATTTGGGATAGTTTTCCTTCTTCCAGGTCACTTCGGCAAGGATATCCTCGCCGGAATGCAGATCGGCATCGGCTTTTTTTGCTTTGGATCTCAAATATACTGTCAGAATAATGGCAATGATACATATCATTACCATTACGACAATCGCTATCACTTTAACGATCCTGCCAAGACCTTTTGCATAATCCTCTCTGGCTTCATCATCGACAACATCGAGCTTGCTTCTTACCTCTTCAAGCTCATCCATGTATTTCTTTTCCGCGCCTTCAACGTTTATATATCCGCAGTACGGACAGCTTGTGGCGAGCGCTTCTATTTTGGCTCCGCAGTTTGGACATTTATGGAATTTTTCAGCCATCTGTCTTTTTCTCCTGATCTGTTATTTTGGCATCTTTCCCGGAACGTTTAAATATACATCTTCCTTCATATGGAAACCGCTGCCGATAATGACCTCGTTCATGTTCTGTTCTGTTACAGCGATCGGATCGAGCTTAACACACGGAACATCATACTTTTCGTCATTTATGGTAGTTACGTCCTCACCGGTTATCGGTTCATTCTTGACCAGTGATATGGTACACTCCGCAGCTCTTGTCGCAAGCTTTTCAACCGGCTTGTAAACCGTCATGACCTGCGTGCCCTCTACTATTCTCTGGCACGCTTCAAGATCGGCATCCTGACCTACTACCATTATCCTGTCTGCCATCCTGTTTTCAGAGAGTGCATGTACCACTCTTGTAGCAAGGTTGTCGTTTCCGCACATAATGGCATTGACACTCTCGATAAGATCAAGATTGTTATATACATATTCACCAGCAAGCTCCGCTCTCCAACCGTCGCAGTGCATGGTATCCACTATCTCGATCTGATTGTCGGCCATTACCTTTCCGAATCCTTCTTCGATCTGATTTACATTGTCATCTGTAAGAGGTCCTTCTAGCATTATGACCCTGCCCTGGGCCAGACCGTTTTCAACCAGAGTATTGCCCATCATGGTACCTACTTCATAGTTGTCAAACGATATGTAAAGATCTACATCGGCTTCATGTATCAGTCTGTCATAGGCAACAACCTTGATGCCTGCATCTTTCGCCTTTTTGACCGTATCGGCAAGTCCGTCGGAATCTATACAGATAATGACTATGGCATCCATTCCCTTGTCTATAAAGTACTCTATCTGCTTTTTCTGCTCCTCAAGATCGCCGTTGGCATTCTGCACATTTACCTCTGCCCCCATATCCTTTGCAACAGAAACAAATACATCTCGATCCTTCTGCCATCTCTCAATGACAAACGAGTCAAAGCTCATTCCGATCTGTATCTTATCAACTTTATCATCAATGTTCTCGCCCTCTCCGGCCTCCTGGGTCTGACATGAGCATAGCATCAGTATCATAGCAAGAATGAGAACAGTTAATCTTTTAGTTTTCAATGGTCTTTCCTTCCTTGTATTCCGTAGGCGTCACACCAACGTTTTTCTTAAAGCTTCTGCTGAAGTAGTTCGGATCAGAATAACCGCACATAGAACAGATCTCCTTCATGGAATAATCGGTTCTGCTGAGCAGTTCCTTTGCCTTGTCTATCCTTATGTTTGTAAGATATTCAATGAAGTTTACTCCTGTCTCTTCCTTAAAGATCTTACTGAAATAATAGGGACTGATATTTACAGTTCTCGAAACATCATCAAGAGAGATATCCTTTGCAAAGTTTTCCCTTATATGGCTCTTTGCCTGTTCTATGATGCTGTTAGATCTCTCCTCTTTTTTACTTAAGATGTTCTTGCAGGCCTCGCTTATCTTGCTTAAGAACCAGCTCTTCATCTGATCAAAGTCACTCATCTCAATGATCTGTGGAAGATACTCGTCTCTTGCATTAAACCTGTATGTCTGACCTCCGCTCTGGTATGCGAGCGTTTCGGCCCTTAGGACAAATTCAAGTATCTTAAGCTTAACGGCCATCACACTTGATGACTGGGTCTCTCTCATCCATTCAAAATAGCTGTCGGAAGCTTCAAGTGCCTTATCTGTGTCACCTCTCTCTATCCGATCGAACATGCTCTTTTCAAGATCGATAGGGTAGTTATCCTCATATTCACATCCGATGGGAAGATCATCCACATGTGCGACGGAACCCGTAGTGGCAACCAAAGCCTTCAGGGCCTCCTGATATGATTCCGAAAGATCCTTTATCGGCTTGATCGCACCTATGCCTATACGGAAGCTTATTTCAGTACCCTTTCGCAGTTCTCTTACAAGTTCTCTTGCTCTGTTTATGAGCTCTATTCTTTCGTTATAATCCTCAAAGTGCTCATCGCAGGGAACAAATACCGCGATCTTGTTTGACATGATGGAGCCTACGACACACTTAAAGTACTCTTTCAGGCTGTTTCTTATCTCGGAATAGTTTCCGGATATCCTGATACTGGAGCCGATGGCATTTGTCATGTGGTTGCCCCTCTGCTCATCACCGCATACTATAGCCATCATGTATCCGTACTGGGCATCAAGTTCAAGTATCGACATATAGCTTTCTATGTCTTCCTTGAAGTGTTCCTTAAGGAGTATGTTATAGACAAGTCCGCTCTCGATTATAGGCTCGATCGTCTCGAGCTTTTCCTTAATGAGCAGTTCATTGCTGCGCTTTTCCCTATCGATATCGATCTGCTTCATAGCCCTTGAAAGAGCATCAACTATCTTGGTTCTCTCCATGGGCTTGGTTATATATTCCATTACACCGAGCTTTATCGCTTCCTTGGCATAATCAAACTTGTCATATGCGCTCATAACGATAAAGATGGTGTTCTTGGAAAACGAGCGGATCTCTTTCATCGCCTCGATACCGTTTATACCGGGCATCTGAATATCCATGATCGCGATATCCGGTCTGAAGCTCTCCGCAAGCTCAATGACACTTCTTCCGGTCTTTGCGAATTCGACCATGCACTGGTCTCCGAACTCCTTTTCAATTATGAACTTCACCGAATCGATCACTATACCTTCATCGTCAGCCAGCATTATCTTGTACATATACTATCTCCCAATCTATTCATCCATGGGAAGGAAGATTATTATCTCGGTTCCCTCATTCTCACCTTCGCTGATGATCTTTACAGACTCATCATCTCCGGTAAATATCCTTGTCCTTGCGATAACGTTATCCATTCCTATTCCGTTTGAATCGCCTTTCTTTCTGTCAACGCTAAGTGTGCCGTTCATGATGCTCTCGATAGTCTCCTGACTCATGCCCTTTCCATTATCCTTTATGGAAATGCACACTTCGTTGTCCTGTCTGAACACCTTAAGACAGATTACTCCCTTATCGCCCATCTCCCTTATGCCGTGATTTACACAGTTCTCAACTATGGGCTGCAGAATCATGGAAGGCATCATCGTATTAAGCAGTTTCTCATCAACCTGCTTCTCGTAATGGATATCTCCCGAAAAACGAACGTTTAATATCCTAATATAGTTGTCTACCAGAT
>JAEEUS010000144.1 GCA_016290615.1 Lachnospiraceae bacterium
CACTTCCAACAGTTCGATATTTAACATCTTTATAAATTCACTTTCATCAAGAAAGCTCTTTACAGCCTGTGCAATCTTATCACTCATAGCCCGTTTTTATATCTCCTTATCATTGGCACTGATATAGTCTCTGTCCCATAGCAGTATATTTAGCTTCTTTGCCATATCAACCGCCGGCTGGGTAAAATACTGATTGGTCATGACCACACCGACCATCCTGTCATAGTAATCCCTGCCCGCATAGATCTCCTCAACTGCCCTAACACCGATCGGCTTGTCATAGCATTTGCATTGAACTGCATAGCTTATCCCATCTTTTTCAGCCAGGATATCAGCTCCGAAATCACCGCTGCCTTTTGTCACTTCGACTTCCACAAAGCCCATGCCCTCTAAAAGTTCGGCACAGAAATACTCAAAATCATGCCCTTCCATCTCATCCATTGGCAAGGGTCTGTTCTTTCTCAGTTTTGCAACTGCTATTACAATGAGTACGATTATCAGTAAGACTGCTAATCCTATCAGATAGATGACATTATCGATCTTCAATATCCGTATACCTCATATATCTCGTCAGTATATACTCCCTGCTCCTTGTAAACAATGAGAGGCTTCTCGACAGTGAGTCTCGATCTTCCTCCGCGATTGGCTTCAATGAGGACCATGTTCGGCTCCTTGTCGATAAAAGGATATACTAACCTCATCCTCTTCGGTTCAAGTTTATATTTGTTAAGACAGGTCATAATCTCGGCCAGCCTAAAGGGTCTGTGCACCATAAAGAAATTTCCTCCGGGCTTTAGAAGGCTAGCTGCGCTTGCTACCACATCCTCAAGCGTGCACAAAACCTCGTGTCTTGCAATAGCCTTTTCACTGTCCGGATTCTTAAGACCATGCATGCCTATCATGTACGGGGGATTGGACGTAACAACATCCATCGTGCTCTTACCGAACAGTTCAACAGCCTGTTTGATATCGCCTGTGACTATATCGATCTTTGATTCAAGGTTATTTAGAGCGACACTTCGTCTTGCCATATCGGCACTCTCTTCTTGTATTTCGAGTCCTATAAGATGTGCAGCTTCGGTCTTTGCTTCCATCAGTATGGGAATGATACCTGTTCCTGTTCCAAGATCAATGACCTGATCCCCGGCTTTTGCCCTGGCAAATCCTGACAGCAAAACAGCATCCATACCAAAACAGAACCTGCAAGGGTCCTGGATTATCTTATATCCATTACGCTGCAGGTCGTCTATTCTTTCGTGTTCTTTTAATAAATCCTTAGTCATCTACACCCTGAGTCTTATCCTGTCTCTCAAGTTTCTCAAGCTCCTTCATCTCTTCCTTTGTCAGCTGGAGCTTCTCTTTATCCTTTTTGAATCTCTTCTTGAATCTTAGGTCTGAAGCCTTGTACTCATGGATCTCCTTTTCGTCGTTTTCCTCTACAATGACCTTGACCAGTTCCCTGAGTACGTTTACGCTGTGAACCTCACCCTTAAGTCCGTCGGGAGTTGTTACATAGTCTCCTACATTGGGAAGTCTCTTGTTGATCTCCTCATAGGTATCCTCTTCATGCTTTAAGCAGCACATCAGTCTGCCGCATACACCGGATATCTTTGTAGGATTCAGGCTCAGGTTCTGTTCCTTTGCCATCTTGATCGAAACGGGAATAAAATCTGACTGATGCGTGTGACAGCACAGAGGTCTTCCGCATATTCCTATGCCGCCTCTTATCTTTGTCTCGTCCCTTACACCTATCTGTCTTAACTCTATACGAGTCTTGAATACGCTTGCCAGATCCTTTACAAGTTCTCTGAAATCCACTCTTCCGTCAGCCGTGAAATAGAATAATACCTTGTTGTTATCAAAGGTATACTCTGCATCTATCAGCTTCATCTCGAGTCCGTGTTTCTTTATCTTCTCAAGACATATCTTGAATGCATCTTTTTCCTTTTCCTTGTTCTTCTTTTCCTGCTCGTCATCCTTTTCAGTGGCGATACGAAGAACTGATTTAAGCGGTGCGACTACCTTATCGTCCTCTACCTCCTTGACGTCTCCGACAACCGTTCCGTACTCGATCCCTCTGGCTGTCTCAACAATAACGTGACTGCCCTTTTTTATGTCCAGATCAAGCGGATCAAAATAATACACCTTACCGGCTGTCCTGAATCTTACACCTATTACTTTTTTCATCTATAAACCTCACAATTTCTTTATATTACAGATTTGAATTCTCTTTTATGGTCAGAAGCAGAAGCTCCATTGTCAGATCAAAGCTGACATTAGCGGAAAGTCTTGCCTTTGCCTTGTCGAGTGCCTTGAGTATTATCTCAAGTCCTTCATAAGTACTTCTCGATGCCGTCTGTTTGATGAACTTTATCTCATCCCTGAAGATGAGATTGTTGGCATCTGCGGTAGCCTTGAACATCAAGGCATCCCTGTACCATATAGCCAGAATGTCAAGATAGTCATTTATCTCTAGCTTGTATTCATTCATCTGCTTTATGGCAATGCTTATCTCATTGACGTTCATCTCATCTATATGCTTAAGCAGAGCGATCGCTTCAGTCTTTATCTTGTCGAATTCCTCGCTGCTCGCAAGTATCTTGGCCTTGCCGAGATTACCTCTTGCAAATGCGGCGCATACTTCAGCCTTGTAATCCGGAAC
>JAEEUS010000145.1 GCA_016290615.1 Lachnospiraceae bacterium
TATTTCCGAGTATACGCACATTCTCGGGAAGCGATTGACTAATACTTTGAAACTCTTCAAACGTCCAACCGACTCTATCGCCAACATATTCCTTATTTGCCACCATACCCGTCACAGCAAAATTCAATGGCATCTGATACAGTTTTCCATTCCTCTCATATGCCCGAAGAATATTATCAAACAAACGACTTCTATCAATCTGCGATTCCCCATCAATCAAAGAATTCAGATCCACAAGAACCCTCTCTGTATTAAACTGAGAATACGATCCAAAGTTCAAAAGTATATCCGGTCCTTCTCCTGATAAGATTTCCAAGTAGACCTGATCCGCAATCATGGCCTGTTCTTCAGTGGATGCCTTCACTAATCCATATATGGAAGTCTGCAAACTGCTGTCACCGGAATAATCTTTTACAACAATTCTTGCTCTTCCTTCAGGATTAAGATTGAATTCGTTTATATACTCTAATAAATTCTTCTGAAAATTTAAATTACCCAGAAAAGCTAGTCTTATTAGTTTTTTCCCTGCGTGCGGATTTTTATCCATACGCTGGAGATGGACGAGTCTGATTGAATAATCTGAGGATCCAAACATTCTTGGTGGTTGGTTATTTGTCAAACGCGTCATGTATATTTCCTCTTCAGAAACAAAATACATTCCCTGATTCCAAAAACCATCGAGAGAATGAGTACAATCTGTTTCTTCCCAAGAGAGAATCATTTGTGGGGCAGTTCCTGTAAAAAGATCGAATTTCTGAATACCATTCCCCGTTACTGAATATACACCATCATGTCCCTGTTCCAATTTCTCTCCACTTATAGTGCCGGTTATATCGATCTTTTCCCCTTTCTTTTTTCCGGAAGACGGATCTATCTCAAACATATATGTGGCTGGGGGAGTCGTTTCTTCAGCATACACGTCATGTATGGTCATATGTGCATAGTATCTCCCCTCAATTTTGAAAAAACCATCAATAGGCGCTATTAATGTTTGTTCGCTCAATAGTTTTCCACTTTGGCTAAATGTACAGACTGTATATTGATCGCTAACAAGCAGGTTACCATTTCCCATGAAAAGTGACTTCCCCAGGACTGTCAACTGTCGTTCTAGTCGTATTTCGTTAATGAGGTCTCCTTCCGGTGAAACATCATATAAAAAAGCCGTATAACTTGTTCCACTGGTAACATATTCTACAACTTTCGGGTTCCCTGATGGATCTTCAAGTATTTCTATATTGTGAGAAGGAGCTTGAATCTCAGAAATACTTTTCATTGTCCCATCTAACCCAAAGACAGCAAGACAATTTCGATGATAACTATCGTATTCTTCCTGCAGCTTTTGCCTGTCATTATCAGTTACTGAATAATCCTCATATCGTTTATTCCATTTTTCCAAGAATTCATCCGGCATAACATACTCTTCACTCACGGGTACTAATACACAATCCGAAAAAACCTTTGCTTGTCCAAAAGTTCGTCTTTTCAACTCCTTTTCTTCATCTCCCGGCAGCTGGATCTTCAACTCAATCTCTTCACAACTGAAATACGGATCTGTTTCTTTTACGATCCTGTTCTCCATCTCTTTTTTCTTCTTACATCCCGTCGAGAATAAAAATGAGGAAACCAAAACCAATGCGCACGCTTTGGTCCCTATCTTCCAAACAGAATAGGATCTCCCGCTTAAGATAGATTTCTTTCCATGCATAGTGTCTTCTCCTTCAGATTGTTTTATTCTTCACTCATCATTCTACTGTTGAATTCATAAAAAACAAAATAAAACATAGCAATCAGGCGGAGTTATCTGCCTGATTGCCTGATTCGTCTTTAACTTATTTATTCATACATCTAAGATTAATATATTCCATGATGCTCTGTTCCCCATACATACTGTCCACTAACTACCGGTATAACATAGAAACTAAGTGTTTCACCCGGGGCAATTTGGCAAGTAGTGTCATTAGGGTTCGGTGACGATGCTGAATATGTGCCTGTTGCCTTTGTAACACTTCCATTAGCATTACATATCAACAACATGGCAGCCGGTGAAGTAGCACCTGGGTATAGATGTCCGTATGCAGTTTTATAATCCCCAGAAGAATTGTATGCGGTCCCAACCTTTTGTTTATTTGATGTACTATACGAACCACTCATAGTGCCAGCAAGCGCCGTTACCATAGACATACTACCCACAAGTAGCATTGCCGTTATCAAAACAAGCATCTTTCTTCTCATAAATACTTCTCCTTTGGAATTGATTGAGATTTTACATGGTTACTTTGTCCTGAAAGCTTCTTAGCACATTGGTCTGTACCTCCATGAACACTGAACATCTATACTCATTTTGTTAGATGCTAAATTATTTATTATAACTATTCATTTATACATTAGTATACGAATAGAGAAATTGCAATATGAAATTGTAATGGGATTTCACATTTGTACAACTTCATTCAGCTGTAGCCGACAAGTATAATATGGAAATCGTCAGATCT
This sequence comes from Lachnospiraceae bacterium, assembly GCA_016290615.1. Classification (GTDB taxonomy): domain Bacteria; phylum Bacillota; class Clostridia; order Lachnospirales; family Lachnospiraceae; genus Colinaster. The sequence continues at coordinate 2,493 of JAEEUS010000145.1, forward strand.
CGTGAAAATACTTATACAATCATTTTATAATGCTGCAAAGCATCAACTATAGCCCGCTCCTTCTCCGGAGTACATTGGGGTTGTCTTGATCCATCAGTTTTCGGATAATTATAGTTCTGCCGCTCGATTATTCCGTACTTGCGCTTGACCTGAGCAATATTTAAATGAG
>JAEEUS010000146.1 GCA_016290615.1 Lachnospiraceae bacterium
AATGTTCCCAGCATAAACGGTGAATGAGTCGCTATAATGAATTGACAGTTCAAAAATCGGGCCAGCTTGTTGATCTCCTCCGCAAGCTTTACCTGATTAGACGGGGACAATGACACCTCCGGTTCATCAAGCAAATATAGATTATCAGGTTCCAAGCTATTCTCTAGAATAGTCATGGCAGTTTCACCATTAGAGTATTTCTCCTGGTTAAACTGAATACATGCAAGCCGTGACGGTGCACCTTTCATGACCGGTGAGTGAAGCTTAAGGATTGCTTGCTCCTTTGTGAGGTTATTGATGCGCATCTCATCGAAAACATAGCCATTTTCTAGAGCGCTTTCCTGTTCAACCTTTTTCACCTCATAAAGCAGATCCTCACTCTTTAAGTAAAGACTACCTTTAGGTATCATCAGCTCATGGCCGTAGTCATCTTCTCCGTAACTTATCGTACATTCTGAAACAAATTGCTCTATTCCAAGCTGACTGACAGTATAGTCCTCATATCCCCTTGCCTGTATTTTCTTGGCGACCAGGTTTAAAAGAGTTGACTTACCGCAACCATTGTTACCATAGAAAATTGTTATCGGAGCAAATATAAAAGGATATATCTCTTTGTTTCGGAACACGTTGTATGGATAAAGATTGGGATTATTTACACGGTGTTCCGATACCTTAAAGCTGCTCAAATATATCATCAGATAAATACCTGTCCTTCAAAACACTTATAATAGTATCCTTAAGCAGCCATCATATACTCCATAGTATGAACAGAAGAGGACTGTTCGTCCTCTTCGTGATCTTTGATTATATCGTAAAGATTGGCTTCGTAAAGCTCCATCAATGCGAACATGGTATCTGCCTGGGGATAGCTCTTGCCCTTCTCGTACTTATAAATGGCCTGAACTGATCCAAGACAAAGATACTCTCTTACGTCATCTACGGAGAGGTTTTTTGCAACACGAAGGCGCTTTAAGTTCTGCCCGACAACCTTCATGTCATATTCCGGACGATAGATCATCACATTCCTCCTGTACTCGATACGCGAGTACGCGCTACTTGGATTTATGGGGAACTATAATAGCATATCACCGCTTGGTTTTTTTGTCATTTAACCGCTAGTTTAAAATTCACAGATTACTAACTGCTTTTTGTTTTCTTCTTCCAATCCTTTAATTCACTCTGTAACTCTGTCAGTTCATTCTCTCTTCCGACGAACATAACCAGGCCTCTCTGTTCTGAATATTTTTTCACTGAAATTTATTTCAGTTTCTTCGGCCATTATATTCTCATAAGCCTCATAAGTCAAGATGATAAATCTATTAAAGTAGTTATATCCGAATATTATGTAAATCCTCACGGTTCAATATGCAGCAGTTTTATATTACCGTATATCCTTCGGTAATCAGCACTTCCAACGAACGTTCAAAGTTTTCTTCCTTCACAAGGATATAATCCGTGTTGTAAGTTGAAACAGCAAAAATACCTATCTTATGTTCTGCAAGGATACCTGACAGTTTTGACAAAATCCCAATCAGCGAGAAATCCAGTACACCCTGAATACGAAATCCTCTCCATCCATCTTCACGCTCGATTGTATTCTTTGGAGTATCTTCCGTTTTGCAGACAAGAGATAATTCTTCATCTGTCTTTCCAACAAAATAGAAATCCGAGTTCAGATCTATATCCGATATATCTGTCACTTTACAAACAGACAGTTTATACTCGATTGTCTTCAATTCCATTTGGTTTTATCATCCTTCCTTTACTCGGTTATATAGTAAGATAATCGTTCCACTATTTTCGCTTCACATACATATGTTTCATTTTCTGACACTTGTTTTGGGCGTGAACGATATATTCAAAACCATATCCACAAAGGAGACTATGCTCGTTCTCGACACCATAAAGCTCCAACATTTCTTTGGCATTATCCTATCGCTTCGTAAATAGCTTCTAAATATGACTTGTCGACCCAATTACCTTTTTCATTTTCGCCAACCGCCATCAATGCTTTTTCCCATACTTCATACTCGTCAGGATTCTTTTTGGCAACAGCCTTTCGAAGCATTTTGCATAATGTCCTATCCTTAAAAGACATTTCACTCATATCAAAAGTTCCCCGACAGTAAAAGCAAGGAATACCGGCAAGCTCACCCTTAAAATTGTACTGCACAATAGCTTCATATGCTGTTTGCTCATATGGGGATGCCCCACAGCAAAAAACAATTATCTTTTTGTCCTTCAGTTTACCTATGTTTTTCTTCAAGAACGAAAGGCCTGCAATTCCCGATGCATAGATACCGCCACCAAGAATAATAACATCATAGGCGGAAACCTTTTTCACATCAGCATTATCTGTCTTTATGCACGAGAATCCTGTTCTCTCTGCGATCCAATCTGCATACTGTTTAGTCGCTCCATACTTTGACTTATATAAAATAATTCCATTCATAATCAGTTCTCCTTCCTGCCTTAGCTACATAATCATCTTCTTTCTCTTCTTCATCCCTCATAGTTCCTTAGATTCTTTTCGATTTTGATGATAGTCCGTATCGTTGTAGCTATATCTTCTTCCGGTACCCCATCGAACATCTTCTCCATAATACAACTGCTCAACTCGTCATTTCTCTC
>JAEEUS010000147.1 GCA_016290615.1 Lachnospiraceae bacterium
TTACCGGATGGGCGATAAGGACAAATTCATCTCCGCCGTACCTTCCCAGAAAGAGAGGTATGGTTCTGCTCTTTACCGCTTTCAGAAGTGCCTTGGCTATTATAACCAGTGCGGAATCACCTTCGGCATGACCGTAAGTATCATTTACATTTTTAAAATCATTAACATCGATCATCACGACATATGTCGTCCGTCCTTCGATCAGAAGATTGCTTTTCTGTGATACATATCTTGCAAGCTGCCCTCTGTTGTTCAGATTCGTAAGCGGATCCTTCGATATCTGAGTATCCATGGACTTAAGATAGAAAATGACCATAAGGATCGTAGAACTGAAACAGAATATCGGAAGCGCAGGCATGAGAATCATCTGAAGCAGTCCGCCTATCACAGTCATTATAGGGAACAGTCCGATATAGATATGTTTCTTCTTCTCGATTATATTTTCTTCACTGCGTGCTTTTTTTATCGTATAAACTATTATCGCTATAAGATAAATGTATGGCACTGCCACAAGAAAAGCATCAAAAGCCGCAGTATTCTTCAAGTTTTCATCTATCAGAAGCCTCGGTGATATAAGGTAAGTCAGAATCAATCCCACCATAGACAGGATCAGCGGCAAAGCCAGTATTATCCGCATGGTCATACTGTTCCTGTTCGGAATCTGCTCGACCGCCAGAACGTAACACAGCCAGGTATATATGATAAGCGTCATTATCACAAAATTTAAAAATGTTGTTGTGATGACCGTAAACTGATTTACAGGGAAAACGCCCGCATCAACCCCTGCCCAGATCGCATCTGACAAAAAGTATAAAATGAATGCTATCAGTGCATGGTCATACTTCAGCTGCTTCTCTTGTCTGTCTAACCCTATGTAGTCATTCGCAAGCATTATTCCGAATATAACAGCCCCGACTAAATTGATAGAGGCATAGTATATAAAATACTCAGACATATCCTTTCCCTCTAAACGAAATACCGCTTATGTCTGTATTATATCATGAAACAATGCTTATAGGAAACGTTCGTTTACAGGATGTCTATATACTCTCCCGCAAGGGCTTTATTCATGCTTCTTACAGCACAGAACTTACCGCACATACTGCAGGCTTCACTGTGATCATCCTCCGGACGTCTGCTGTCTCTGATGGCTTTTGCTGTTTCCGGATCAAGTGCACACTCAAACTGTGCATCCCAGTCAAGAACACGTCTTGCATCTGCCATCTTATCATCTATATCTCTCGCTCCCGGAATACCCTTCGCAATATCAGCCGCATGTGCTGCAATCTTTGAAGCGATTATACCCTGTTTAACATCCTCTACATTCGGAAGAGCAAGATGTTCTGCTGGAGTAACATAGCATAAAAATGCAGCGCCGCTCATGGCAGCAACGGCTCCACCGATGGCTGATGTAATGTGGTCATATCCCGGTGCTATATCCGTAACAAGAGGTCCGAGAACATAAAAAGGAGCTCCCATACAGATTGTACTCTGAACCTTCATGTTCGCAGCTATCTGATCAAGTGGAACGTGTCCCGGTCCTTCAACCATAACCTGAACATTATGATCCCATGCACGCTTTGTAAGCTCACCGAGACGTACAAGTTCTTCAATCTGACAGACGTCTGTTGCGTCAGCCAGACATCCCGGTCTGCAGGCATCTCCGAGAGATATTGTCACATCGTACTCCCTGCAGATCTCAAGGATTTCATCGTAATACTCATAGAAAGGATTCTCTTCCCCTGTCATCGTCATCCAGGCAAAAACAAGCGAGCCTCCTCTTGAAACAATATTCATCTTTCTCTTGTGATTCTTTATCTGATCTATTGTCTTTCTGGTAATTCCACAGTGAAGTGTTACAAAGTCAACACCATCCTGTGCGTGAAGTTTTATGACATCAATAAAATCTTTGGCTGTAAGCTCAGAGAGGTCCCTCTGATAATGTATAACGCTGTCATAAACCGGCACAGTTCCAAGCATTACAGGGCACTCGTCAACGAGTTTTTTTCTGAAAGGCTGAGTATTTCCATGAGAAGACAGATCCATAATAGCGTCAGCTCCCATATTAACTGCTGCCATGACCTTCTCCATCTCAATGTTATAGTCCTTGCAGTCTCTTGAAACACCAAGGTTAACATTTATCTTGGTCCTCAGCATAGAGCCCACTCCCTTTGGCTGAAGGCACCTGTGATTTTTGTTTGCGCAGATGGCAACCTGTCCCCTTGCCACAAGGTCCCTTATTTCCTCTGCTGTTCTGTATTCATCCTTTGCCACAGCTTCCATCTGGGGCGTGATGATCCCTTTTCTTGCTGCTTCCATCTGTGTTGTGTAGTTTTCCATATTCATCTCCCAACCGGGCATGCGCCCTTTTTTTCATATTAGTGCTGCAAAAAGCAGCTAAAACTCCTTATTCTATATCCTCAAAAATATGTTTCTGACATATTTGATCATGTAATTTATCCATATAGCTCTACTTGGCTGTCAAAAGACTTGCTAAATACTCAGTTCAGATTTCCTCGCCCATCCGGCTTATGACGCCATGATACAGCGGTCCTCTTCCATGTCCGATCTCAAGTCTCCCTCTTACGCAGGCCTCAATGTACTCCTTGACAT
>JAEEUS010000148.1 GCA_016290615.1 Lachnospiraceae bacterium
CGGTAATGCTCAGGGAAAGGCAGTATCGCAAAAGGCAGCTCCTCTCTTCTGTTGAACAATAAAAGCTCACACGAAGTAGCCTGGCTGGACTGAATAGTGAAATTCACTCCACCGGGGATAGGTGTTGCACCGTTGATCTCATAAAATCCCGGTCTTACATCAAATCCGCAGATGTTGTCGATCGGGATCAGATTTATATGCTGATCTCTGACACTGCTCTTATTTTCTTCTTTTAGAAACGATTCTTTTGCCATATATGCTTTTTACGCTTCTTTCTCTACAACTTCCAGTGCTGCCTCGATAACCTTGTCCATGTCATAGTATCTGTAATTGCCAAGCCTGCCTCCGAATATGACATTCTTTTCATCTTCGGCAAGCTTTGCATAGTCTTTATAAAGCTTTGTATTTCTGTCATCATTTATCGGATAGTAAGGTTCATCACCCTTATTCCATGTCGCAGGATATTCCTTCGTGATGATAGTATCTGGCTGAGTGCCAAAATCAAAATGCTTATGCTCTATTATCCTCGTATAGGGGATATTTCGCTCAGTATAATTTACGACTGCATTACCCTGATAGTTTTCTTCACCCTCAATGAGTTCATGTTCAAACTTAAGCGATCTGTATTCCAGCTCGCCCAGTTTATAATCAAAGTACTCATCGATCATACCGGTATACAAAACCTTATCCCAGGTAACATCACGATCTTTACTTGCCGCAAATGTTTTATACTCTGTATTAAGTCTTATATCTATGCCATTAAGCATCTTTTCGATTATCTGAGTATATCCGCCTATCGGTATTCCCTGATACCTGTCATTGAAATAATTGTTATTGTAGGTAAACCTTAACGGCAGTCTCTTTATGATGAATGCAGGAAGGTCCTTGCAGTCTCTTCCCCACTGCTTTTCCGTATATCCTTTAATGAGCTTTTCATAGACGTCCCTGCCTACCATTGATAGGGCATGCTCTTCAAGATTAGCGGGTTCACCTGTCTTATTTGCTTCGGCCGCTCTCTGATCGGCTATTATCTTTTTAGCTTCCTCAGGTGTCTTTATGTTCCACATCTTTGAAAATGTGTTCATATTAAACGGAAGGTTATATAACTCATCCTTATAGACTGCAACAGGCGAATTAACAAAGTTGTTAAACTCACAAAACTGATTTATATACTCCCATACGCTCTTGTTACTCGTATGGAAGATATGTGCGCCATACCAGTGAACATCTATATCTGCCCATTTCTTGGTATAGATATTTCCTGCGATATGGTCTCTCTTATCTATTACAAGGCATTTTTTGCCTTTCCTTGTCATTTCGTGAGCAAATACTGCTCCGAATAAACCTGCTCCGACGATCAGATAATCATAGTTCATTTAGTTACATTCCCCATTTCCCTGTCCAGGGATCAATAAAGTATTCAAGTCTCGTATCCATGAGTCCGGCAAGGAAAGAAAACGCACTGTTTGCCATGATGACAACCTTGCACATGCTCATAAGCTGCAAGTCAACATAGCTTTCCCCTCCCATGTTTCCTGAGATATATTCGATCTTAGGTGCAAAATTAAGTCCCAGCTGATATGCATTCTGATTGCACCAGAAAAGATCGTCAGAAAATACATATACCGTGAAATCGTCATAGTGATCTGCAAGATCCTTTAAGGCATTGAAGTAATACTGTGTATCGAGTTCAAGACCCATCTTTACAAAATTGCCTCTGCGGATATGCATCCCGACAGAAACACCTTTAAGGATCTCATCTCGGTAAATCTTTGCCTGTCTGCTCTTTATCTCAGGGAACTTAAGCTCTTCAAGCATTTGATCTCTGAAGCAGTCAAACCAGTTCTTCTCAACCCAGTCTCCGTGATAATATACAACAGGATTATCGATCTTGCTTATCTCCGGATAGAATCCGCCTTCAGGGAGCATCCTGTAAACCTTGCCGTCAAAGACATTCTCAGTCTTATAATCATCCTTGTCTGCATACATGATGATGTTCTCACCATTGTCTTTAAGGATCTGTGGAATACTCTTTCCTTTCTTTCTCAGTTCTATCATTTCCTTCCAGGTATCGGCATCATAATACTTGCTTAAAAGTTTTGGCTGTACACCGAAGACCTTTTCAAGTTCGTAGCCGTTATACTTGTTTTTAATGAAAAATGCCGAATCATCCAGATACCATTCCTCATCAGGATTTGTCATCTCACCATATCTCATGAATACATACTGAAATACTTGATTTGCAAACCCTCCGTTTAATAGCTGTATCCTCATAACCTTCTAAACCCCCGTGGACATATGCGTTAATTCAACGCACACTAACGTCCTATACTGTAATACTCCACTCCTGCCTTCTTCATCTCATCCACATCGTATAGATTCCTACCATCATATACGAGTGGTGTTTTCATAAGTTCCTTATACTTTGCAGGTGCGACCTCTTTGATCTGACCCCACTCGGTAAATACAAAACACATATTTGCCTTCTCGATCGCCTTTTCTGGTGAATCGACATATGTTATGCTTCCTTTTTCAATCTTTCCTTCATGAAACTGCTGTTTTGATCTGGGAATGCCCGCCGGATCATAT
>JAEEUS010000149.1 GCA_016290615.1 Lachnospiraceae bacterium
GAAGACGAAGTACGTACCCAAACTACACTGGATGTCCTTATGGAATAGCTTGAAAAGATAGATCCAGACAGCTATGCCGTAAAACAGTATAAGAGAGTTATGGCTGCCGCAAATAGAACATTGAGGTCTATCGTAATAACATTGAATTCCAAGCTGGCTTCATATGATACACCTGAGCTTAGAAAGATGATGGCCTTTGATGATATCGATATATCAAGTTTTGGATATAAGAAAACAGCTCTGTTCGTTATAGTCAGTGATACTGACAGGAGCCTTGACGGGCTGGCAAATCTCTTCTTCACACAGTCGATCAACGAAATGTGCTATGTGGCAGATAAGAAGTGTACTGACAACAGACTAAAGATTCCAGTAAGGTTCATACTCGATGATTTTGCAACAAACTGCAGGATAGGGGACTTCCCAAGAATGATAGCATCCATCAGATCAAGAGGGATATCGACTATGCTGATGATCCAGTCTGAAGGCCAACTCAAAAAAGGATATGGTGAGGACTACATGACCATCATAGCCAACTGTGATACATATCTTTACCTTGGAGGTAATGATATTGAGACAGCAAAGGTGATCGCAGAAAGATGTGACGTTCCCTTAAAGAAGATACTAAACATGCCTGTCGGGACAAACTGGCTGTTTAGGAGAGGACAGGCACCGGTAAACGGAACAAACTATAAGGTGGATGCTATGTTAAGAAGTAAAGGGTTAATAAAAGAGGGTAATGAAAGGTAGCCTTATGAAGAATTATCTGTTAGTAAGAGACACAATGTTTAAATACAGGGAGTATGCGTTCATAGATGTGATCGATCATCTGTATGAAGAGATAATGAACGAAGCTGATATAAGGATCTCTAATGTCAGAGAATCTATCAAGAACGGGACACCGTACAGACTGATCTTTTGCATGATATTTGGCATACAGGAAGAAAGGTTCATGAAAGCGCTAAGTTGCATAAGGAACAAGGCACTGCTGTTAGGCTATAAGGATTATGACATGTATTGCAGTCACCTAGAAAAGATAGGATCTGTAAGAGAGGGATGAATCTATGATAAAAAGAACACTTCTGACAATAGTATATTTTTTCATGCATCTTTATGTATGCATCGAGATCACGGTCTTTGTATTTATCGTATTTCCAATCATCGTAAAGCTTTTAATGATAGGGATAGGTGCAGCAGTAGTTATGCTTGCAATGAACTATCCGGTGATCCTTAAGTGTGTTATCCTTTTACTAGGGATAATCCTTCTTAAGAAAGCGATAGATTCAGCTAAGGAGCACGAAACATCTTATGAACAGTATTATCGTGATAGAGCTGATGATATTAAGAAAGGGATAGTTGAAGAAGATGTAAAAGAGTTCTTCAAGATGATAGGATATTATCATATATCTGAAAATCAGGATTTCAAAAAAGAATTTATAGGTAATGATGTAAAAGAAAATGGAAAAGAAAATTATAAATTCGAGGAATTAAAACCGGTTATTGAGTATTTAGAAAGTGGGAAAGTAGTTATTGTAGGATTGAAACTTCATTCAGAACCCATAGTCAAAAATGAAAAAAGTAAAAAAAATGAAACTGGATATGGACATGCCTTAATTGCGTACGATTATGACGTTGATTTGATAAATAATACTATTATTTTTAAAGTTTACGATTGTGAATTTCCAGACGAAAGGAATAGAACGTTAGACCTTAAAATCTTTCCTAAAGTAGAAGACGATAAAATTGAGAATGTTATAGAGTATAGATATAGATCAAGGGTAGAGTTTGGCTCGACCATAATAAAAGGTGATAATTACTCTACGACTAGTATCCTTGCTTTTATGGATGAGGATTGCAACAGATTGTTCCCAGCAAAATCAGATAACACAGATTCTGAATAAAAAGAATACGTGAAAGAATGAACTACATTTGCAATGAGAATTTGAATCTAATCTACTAAAAGACATTGTATTAAACATAAATCCAATGAATATATCAGTACAGAGATAAGTCAAAATGTTAGCTGCTACAAGATGAGTTATGTCTTATCATTTATCCATTCAATGGCTTCATCTTCAGTTAATAAATATGCATCATGTTCGTTATCGATCAAAAAGTCAGGATCACAGCTCTCCCATTGCTTTGTGGAAGCGTTATAGATCCATGAATCTTTTAGTTCGTTGACCCTATACAAAGGACCATCATCATATGCTCTTATATATGAGTAAGTAGTTTGGGCGATAAAATATTTTTCTAGCGCTGCATATATATCATCAAGTTCAGGACTGAATCTGCCCAGATAATGCTGCTTAACATTTTTAAGATATGAAGATATTTGTTCTGGATCAAGATCTTTTAAGTCAACAAGATCAAAGATCACACAGGCATTCTTCACAGCCTTGGCAACAGGAACATGAAGGATCTGACTGATGTATTCGTCTTCACTGGTGGTATATTTTCTTGTCAATAACCGTATGGTCGCTAAAACATCCTTATCTGCATACTTAAGAATATCATCTTCTGTAGCATCAGTAACTTCAAGAAGGTCATGAAACAGACCAGCGATCTGGTATACGTTATCTT
>JAEEUS010000150.1 GCA_016290615.1 Lachnospiraceae bacterium
CTTAAGTAACAAAATAGGATAGTTTATTTTGCTTTTTGACCGTTAATAGATTTTGAGGCGGGAATATCCTCTACATCCATGACATCTATCCCGTTTTCAGACAGCATTCTGGCAAAGACTCCTTTTCCATCAATAAGCTTTCCCGAAAAGCTCCCGTCATAGATCTGCTTTACACCACAGGACGGGCTTCTTGACTGAAGGATCGCCAGATCTATTTTTTCATCAAGCGCCTTTTTAAGACAGATCTTAGCGCCTTTTACAAATTCAGCATCTTTGCTCTGTCCATCTTTATTTATAACTACGCCGTTATATATCTCGCACGGGATACGCGGTATGGGCAGTCCGCCCGCCACTTCCGGGCATACAGCTATGACCTCATGGCCTTTTAGATACTCTGCGAGCTTTTCACTGTAGTTATCCTTGCCGTTATATTTGCATTTTTCTCCGATAAGACAGGCACTAACCATTATCTTCATCTGATCAACCCTCAACCTGTATCCTGTTTGCCATAAATCCGTGTTCGTCTCTATCTATCCTGATCACAAAATCAAATTTATCCCTGTCTATGCACATGTAAAAATCCTTTTGCGGAAATACATCCTGGTTGTCCTTATCAAAGAAATGCTGACCTCCGTTAAATCTGAGCGCGTTGACTCTTTCATTTATATCATTAAGGCCATCACCTGTGATCAGACTTTTTATATATGTGGCGCAAAGCTCATCTTCGGGATTCTTCACCACTCCGCCTGTTCCCATACATACAAGCGACACCTCTTTGGGATCCTTTATCTTTATATAGTTTGCAACTGCAGTTGCGTTGACAAGACTGCCCGTGATTATCTCATCTGCCGAGTCTGCATTGATAATCCCCTGTGTACCTGCACTTGTAGTATGAATAATAAGCTTTTCCCTGATAAGATCCGGATTGACAGTAGATGGTGAATTTCCAAAATCAAATCCATTACACTTCCTGCCGCCTCTCTCTCCGACAAGGATGCAGTTTTTGTCCCTTTTTCTCCACTCAAACGCCTCTTCAACAGTGCCTACCGGTCTTATCTGTCTGACTCCCATGGAAAAGAGATAGCATTCAAGCGAAAAAGCTCTGAAGACATCTATGATGACTACTTCGCCCCTTGCCTGTTTGGCTCCTTCTATTAAATGATAAATGTTTATTTCCATGCCTGACGTTCCCTAAACTATTCGTTTCATATCATCACATATGATCTGATGATCGCCAATACTGACACTATATGTATTTTTCCATATAGACAAATATCAGTTCATTGCTTATAGCTTCTCGTTTATACTCTTTATAGCCGTTCTTTTCATACAGACGTATGTTATCAACACTTCTTGTACTGGTAAAAAGCTCGCATCTTTTACAGGAAAAGTATTTTTCTATCTCTGTCAGCAGTCTCGTGCCGTATCCTTTTCCTCTATGATCAGGATGGACCATCAGTTTTCCTATATATACTGTACCGTTTTCTTCCTTGGCTCTTACAGAACCGATAATGACATTGTCATTGTCAACAAGCTTCAGGATTGTTCCTCGCTCATACTCGCCAATGACCTCTTCTATTTTCTGCTTTAACGGCGGAATATCATCCGTTCCAAACAGTGCCGCTTCACTTTTATATGCAAGATACTGAAGTCTCAATATCTCATCCAGATCTTTATAATCAGCCTTATAGATGTTCATTATCATCTTTCCTCAACAAAAATACCGGTAAGCCTGGGTACATCAAACCTGCTCGTAAAGAGATCACACTTGCACAAGAATTCATAAAACACATGGCGTCCCTGTCCGGCCATGGATTCGTAATTTCCCTGACCTTTTGCAAGGATCACGTCTGCCTCATCAAGAGCCTTTTTTGCCCGATCGGGCACCATGTCATAGATCGTTCCGGCAATAGCTTCTCCGTTTGTAACGATATCGGCAACCTTATCAAGCCCGCAGTAATATGCATCTTCCATTGTTGCGTCATTCAATACTTCCTCACCGCGCACCAATGCCGTTACCTTAAGATTGGGGAATCGTTTTCTTAGCTGCTCTATCATTAGTCTGTCAAGAACGATCTCACCGCAGTTATCACACACAAGAAGGAAATTTTTTGCCTTTTCGCATTCATTTAAAAATGACTTATATGTCTGCTCATCATCTTCTCTCATCTGGGTATCATGAAAAAGAGTAAGAAACTCGTCCTGATCAACATGGTTCATCGCACCAAAATCAATATAGTTTCCAATACGAGCCATAACGATTGCTTTTGCCAGAGGATCATCCGAGTCATCTATCTCGCGTCTTAGCTTATCCTCCATATTTAACAGAAGATCGTTATATTCTTTCTTTATATCCTTGTAATCCGCTCCTTTTCCAAAGTATTTTACATGCACTTTGTTAAAAAGATAGACCATGTAGGGACTGGTATCGTTTTCTTTTCTGTTATCAAGTATGTTCTTAATCTCTGCAAGATAATCCTTATTATCTGTTTTATTCAGTTGACGGTCATAAAGACATTTAGCACAGCTTTCTGAGATCCTCATACTTTATTTATCCTCTTTTACCTTAGCGATCCGCC
>JAEEUS010000151.1 GCA_016290615.1 Lachnospiraceae bacterium
TCCTTTATACTGCCTTCCATGAACCCGTGCTTTACAATGGCATAATCGTTCATGCAATACGCCACCATCATTATCCCGCCCTTTTTAAGGACCAGGGCAGCTTCACTCAAAACCTTTTTCTTGTCTTCATGCGTGAACAGATGATACATCGGTCCGAAAACAAGCACCAGGTCAAAATAATCCTTTTCAAACTTCCTGGTAAGCTTAAGCGCATTACCCTGAAGGGCATGAACTCTGTCACTGTTTGCACGCAGTCTCTGAACATTGTGCTTTACCAGTTCGAGTGCATGAACCTCATATCCTTCATCTGCAAGGGGAATGCTGTAAGCACCCGTACCGGCACCAACGTCAAGGATCTTTGCATCAGGTCCTATCTTTTCAAGATATTCATGGATATATCTCATACTGACCCGAAACTCCACCTGGCCGTGTCTGGACTTGAGTCTCTTATCCTCGTTAAACTTATTGTAATGTTCTGTTAAGATCTCGTTTGCTGTCATTTATTTATATCTATTCCCAATTCCTCATAGCTTACGGGAACATATATGTATCCCGAAGCATACGGGCCATACTGATAAGGTGTATACTCAACAACTATACCGTCCTCAGTGAAGCCTACAGCCATATCCTTTGAAGCGTATTCCCTGACACTGTCAAACAGTTCGTTTGCATAATCGGGATTGTAGGTGTATGACTCATAATACTGTGAATCATCCTCTTTCCAGTTTGCAACGGTCTTCATTGCGATAAGGTTTTTGAACGTATCATCGTTCATGTCGCAAAGATCGGAAAGACTCACTTCCTGTCCGGTGTTCAGATCAAACAGATGATGCTCATTGAATTCCATACCGTGTGCACCGCCGTAATAATCATATCCGTAATAATCAACAACAAGATAATGCGAGCCTATCTTCTTTATATCATTGAGTGACCATTCCGTAGAACAGTAATATGTATAATCCTTTCCCCAGCTGTCGTCACTCTGCATACCCTCATAATCCGATATGGCACCTTCTTTTAATTTATCATACCTTTCTGTAAGTACCGCATTGATCTCATCGGCATGCTCGACGCTGTCCTTTATAGTAGTCTTTTCAAGATAGTATTTATAGCAGATAAGTTCCGTACCCGGGAACTGAAGCAGTTCCTTTTCGCTGGTCACATCGGCATACTCAGCCCATCCTGCCTCATGAGCCACAGCTGTCGTATCGTATACACCGCCGTCTTTAAGATCATATCTCTTCCAAAATGCTTTTCCGTTTAGTGAATCGATATAATATACAGAATCCTCTGTAACGGCAAGTCCCGAAGAAAACGGCAGATAATAGTATCCTGCACTGCCGGGCTTCTCGCTTGCTTCCATCAGGTTTTTGGTTTCTTTTGTTACGGGATCATATTCAAAGAGTGTCATGTCCGGATGGAAATATTCATCGGCACATACATATCCGTAAAACTTTCCTCCTGCCACAGCCATGACTTCAGGGTTTGTTGTCGAATCTCCCGTATAGAGCACGGAATACTCGCTGTTTCTTAAATTATATATGATAACCTCGTAAAGATTGTTCTGCCAGTCACTGTGTACTGCCCATATGTAATCTCCAGCTATCGCATTCACATATGAGTTATCAGGCATCTTAACGACATTCTTTACCTTGTTACCGTCCATATCAAACTGGCTTACTGCACCGGTCGAATCACTTGCCACCGCAAAGATATCACCGTTAAATGCCTTAAGAGTCTTCATGAGACTGTTATCTGTCATAAGGAATGTGAATCCGCTGTTATTGATCTTTCTTGCAAGCTCCTGCATCTTTTCGTCATGAACGCACTTTTTGCTTTCCGGATCATATACATATATCTCATCGACAGACTCCTGTGTCGATCCTCTGAAAGAACTGCATTCAATATAGATCTTATCGTCATATTCAACTACATTCATGTTTGCACAGTTTGTATTGATGACGGGACTGTCTACCTTATTGCCCTCTTTATCAAGAACCAGCAGTTCATATCCGCCAAGATCATATACATTACGTGCAATATATTCATAGTCACCGATAACCTCTGTCCTTGATATGTATTCAGATCCGACTTTTGCCTCATAGATCTTTGTCGCATTCTCTCCGTCGCTTATAAGGAAGCACTGCACATCATCATGCACCAGTACAGGGGTAAAAGATGCCTTTACAGGTTCTTTTGTATCCGGCTCATCCGTATCGGAAGGCTTTGTATCGGTATTGTCATCCTTATCATTATCATCCTCGCTACTGTCAGTCTCCACACGCTGCTCCTCCTCATCATTTTCCTTTTCACAGGCAGTGAAGGCAAACATAAACATGAGACTCATAATGAGCATCAAAAGTACTCTTTTTATATTTTTCATATCTTTATTACTCCCGTATAAGTCAGTAATGACCAATTTCCTTTTCATTCTATCATAAAATCACATATTGTGATAAACTATCTATCTGAAAAACATAACCAGGGAGTCAATGTCATATAAGACATCAGATTAAACATGCGAAAGAAAACCATTATAGTATTTCTAGTAAGTCTTTTAGCCAC
>JAEEUS010000061.1 GCA_016290615.1 Lachnospiraceae bacterium
TTTTCTCATAAGGTTTTTAAATTGTTGGATACTCTTGGATACACTGTGGATACTTTTGATCAAGTTTGACAAAAAAGTGCGTAAAATCAACGCTCTTTGAAGTGTGTATAGGCTTGAAGCCCCCCTCTCGTTTGACACAATTTGAATTTTTGCCCCCAAAAGTGTTTTTTATCAAACGACTTTCAGCTCATTAATACATTTTGACACACAATCTGTTGAAAGTGCTACTATGATCAGACCCTCGTCTTGTAATTTTATACTAAAAGGAGCATGCCCTGAAGAAATAGAAGGCAAAAACGCTTTGCCTGTTTTGTGGTGAGCGCATTTTATCTTGTGATCTTTTCAAGAAAGATCATGTTGTTTTCTTCATTGAAACCGTTTTCTTCAATGAATCTTTTAAAGCCGGCGGCAGAATCCAGCCTTTTAAAGAACTCGACACAGGCATCAATATAACCAATGATATCCATGAACTTATATTGATCGATGTTGTACACATTAAGATCGTTTTTGGGTCTTATCCATGTATACAGAAGACCTTTCTTTGCCATACCTTCTGGATCGTTAGCATATCCGTTGCATACGATCTCAAAGGCCACATAATCTCCGGCCGTGTTATGGGAGGATGAAAAGAAAGCAAGTTCACAGTTTAGAAACTGCCCCGTCCAGCGGATTTTTCTCTTCAAGGTCTTAAACGATTCCCTGTTTGAGTAGTAACGACTGATCTCAAAGCATACGGCATCAAAAACATCCTTGGGTGCAATATAGGAAGAAGGATTGTTTAATACACTGTTTTCATCCCAGTTCCATTCAAAGTTCTTTTCCAGTTTTTCTATCGTTATGTGCTTCATCAGATCACCTGTAAAACAATTCAGTCTTTAACTTCATTCTTGTTTTTAAGCCTTTTTACCCATATGGGATTTTCACTGTCGAATATTTCTTTCTGCTCAGGCGTTAGTTTATCGGGATAGTCATTCATAAGATCAAATACGGTCTCTTTATCGAATGAAAACTTATGCTCAGAACCGGTCTCTTTAAGCCACCATACGGTATCGCTTTTTTTCTTTTTGTAGAAATAGCGGTCCCCGCCGGAAGTAAACATTCTTTCCTGGTCTTCACGTGCGATCCTTTCGCGTTCAAGAGCTTCTTCCTTCTTGCGCCTTTCCCTGTCGATGGCCATCTTTTCAAAAAATAAAGCTTCTTTTTCTTCAAGAGCATAATAAGTATCGATGTAGTCATATGCAGACCCTATATGGTATTCTTCAGCTTCAACAAGATAGTATTCACCAAGTGCGTTTTTGTAAACGGACCTTGTTTTCCTGTTATAACCTTCATCAACGTCAATGCAGAACTGAAACTCTATCTTTCCGTTTGTCGAATCAACTTTCTTCATATACATTACCTCATATGTGCATCCGCTAAGATAATTTAATCAGAAATAATATCTATTTTCAATGCCGTTATAATAAGATGGGAAATGGTAATATGCACATTGTATCGTTTAGCAATAGAAATTGAAGGGTTATGTTTGGATACACTTTGAATACATGTTGGATACACTATATAATGACGATCTGTGAGTCCGCTATTTTACTGGTTTTTTGAGGGGCGAACATCGTTCAAAACCCCCGCTCGCTACTAACTGAATTGTCCGCAAACCTTCCCAAATAGAGGGTTTGCGGATTTCTTGTTATTCAGAGAATCCGGAATTTTGGGTATTTTTTGGGTACTCGGAATCTCAAGCCACAGTTTTTTCACCAATAACCAAGTTTGTGTTCCACAATACGGTGTCTTCTCAACAATAAAAATTTGTTTACAAATCCATAAAAATATAGGATTTGCATTTTTTGTTTTGCAAAGGAATTTTATCGACCAGTATACAGTTTTGTTACATGTAAATGATACAATTTAAACGTATATGTATAAATATGTTCAAGGGTAGGGATTACCCTTTGTAACAATCCAGATGAGGAGTCATATAAGCGATCATGGATTATAAAGCATTCTTACAGAATTTCAAACGTGTTGCCTGTGTCATGTCAGTTAATCTTAAAGAAGAGGGAGATGACAGGTATTTAATCGTTGATGCAAATGATGCATATAAGCAGACTGTTGTAGATAAGATTGAAAATTTTGTTACAAACGTATCATATACAAGGTATATACCGAAGGCCGCAAATTTTGAAGCGTTGTGTGACAGCTGCGTTTTAAATGAAAGACCTATCCATACATATTTTGATATTGAGTTGTATAACGCCTGGATGGAGGTGTTTCTGACACCGCTTGACTCGGATGATCCAGATAAAGGCATGCTCTTATTCTCATATGAGATGAATCCTAAGGCTGATATCGATAAACTTGCTGATATCTCATCTCAGACAGCGACAAATGTTATAAAAACCTGTTTAAGACTTAGAGAGAATGATGATTTCCAAAAAGCAATGAATCTGGTGATCGCAGATATCCGTGAACAATGCGGAGCAAAGAGATGCAGTATCCTTCTTACAGATTTTGAAAAGAGACAGTATTCACTTTTGTGCGAGGATTATGGCAATGATCCTACACAGGTTCCGTTATCGGCATATCTGACTGAAGAGTTTTATAAGGTCATTGAAACATGGCCTAGACTGATGAATAAGAGTAACTGCTTCATAATCACTAATAAAAAAGATATGGATGAAGCACATAAGATCGCACCGGAATGGATCGATTCTTTAAGAGGTGATGGTGTAAGGAGTATTGTTGTTTTTCCTTTACGCTCAAACAATAAGACTATCGGTTATATATGGGCAGGCAATTTTAATCCGGCGGATACTCTTATGATTAAGGAGACATTAAGCCTTACTGCTTTCATTTTATCTGCCGAGATCGCAAACGAACAGAATATTACCAAGATGAAGATAATGAGTACAACTGATCTTCTGACAGGAGTTCTCAATCGTAATGCGATGAATAACAGAATCAGTGATGATCTTACAGGAAAGTCAAAGATAACTGAACCGTTTGGTGTATTCTTTATAGATGTAAATGGTCTAAAGAGTGTTAATGATACCCAAGGCCATCTTGCAGGAGATAATCTGCTCAAGGACGTGGCATCTACGCTTAAGGAACTCGAAGGAAATACTGAGATATACCGTATCGGTGGTGATGAGTTCATGATCATTGCCAAAGAAACATCTAAAGAAGAATTCGATAAGATGAAAGAGAACCTTTTAGATAATTCAGAACGCCAGGACAGAGCGCATTTCGCTGTCGGAAGCTGCCACAGGGAAGAAGCTGTTGATATTCTGAAAGCCATGCAGAAAGCAGACGCCAGAATGTATAAGAGCAAGGCTGAGTATTACTCAAGGCATCCGGAATACGAATGGCATAGCAGACCGGCGTAAAAGCTGTTCAGATGTCAAATAAGATTAGTCAGCATATAAGACTGTACATAGAAAAGATGTGCAGTCTTATTTTAGTTATAAATATTTTGAAAACAAACGTTTAAATTAAATACACGCGAGTTTTTCTTTGGTATAATTAGTTCTGTATGACAGGGATATATGGATGATCCCTCATATATAGTAAACAGTTATTGCACCGAAAGAAACCTAAGGGGAGATTTATGGCTATATGGAATCCCTGGCACGGGTGCCATAAAATTAGTCCTGGATGTTTGAACTGTTACGTATACAGAAGGGATGAGAGCATAGGAAAAGACGCATCAGTTGTAACAAAGACAGGAGACTATGATCTGCCTCTTAAAAAGAACAGACAGGGTGAATACAAGCTTAAAAGCGATGACGGAATAGTATTTGCATGCATGACTTCGGATTTTTTTCTTGACACAGCTGATGGATGGAGAGAAAGCTGCTGGGATATGATAAGACAAAGAAAAGATCTTGAGTTTCATATCATAACGAAAAGAATAGATCGATTTAATGAATGCATACCATCTGACTGGAAGGACGGATGGGATAATGTAACTATCTGTTCCACATGCGAGGATCAGGAAAGAGCAGATTACAGACTGCCGATATTTTTGTCACTGCCAATAAAACATAGGGAGATCATATCGGAACCGATGCTTACTGATCTGGATATAGAGAAATATCTGGAGACGGGTCTGATAGAGCATGTGACTTGCGGCGGTGAATCGGGACCAAATGCCAGACCTTGCGATTTCAGGTGGATCATGAATGTACGTGAACAGTGTATACGTCAGAAAATTCCTTTTTCCTTTAAACAGACAGGAGCAGTGTTCGTAAAAGACGGAAAGACATATCATATAGAACGTAAAAACCAGATGTCACAGGCACGAAAGTCAGGGGGCAGTTATACTCCCTGAGAGGTATGAGAGGAGGATTTATATGGGAAGAATAAATTTTGGGGCAAAACCGTTAATGCTGCCGCAACCGGTACTTATAATCGGTACCTATGATGAGAATGGTGTCCCGAATGCCATGAATGCCGCATGGGGTATCACAACAGACTATAAAGAGATCACTATCAGCATGTCGGAGCATAAGACAACGAAAAACTTTGAGAAAAGAAAAGCATTTACAGTCAGCATGGCAACTGAGGAGTTTATGAAGGCATGTGATTATGTGGGGATTGTATCAGCCAATGATGTGCCTGATAAGTTTTCAAAAGCGGGATTTCATGCTACAAAGAGTGAATTCGTGGATGCACCGTTAATTGACGAACTGCCTATGGCTCTGGAATGCAGAGTAAAAAGTTTTACTGACGGCATTCTTATCGGCGAGATCGTGAATGTAAGTGCTGATGAGAATGTTATAACTGATGGAAACATAGATCCAAAGAAGCTTCGACCGATCATCTTCGATCCATGCAATAACGCATATTGGGGATTTGGTGATAAGGCAGGCAATGCATTTAGTGACGGAGCTCAGTTGAAATGATGGAGTGGATAAAGATAGATGATAATACATATCTGTATGAGGATGGCGGAGTAAGATTCTTTTTACTTATCGGAAATGAATATGCTCTGTTAATAGACAGCGGGATGCAGGTTAAGAATGCAAAGGAACTTGCTTCTCAGGTAACTGATAAAGAAATAAAACTGTTCAATACACATACAGATCCTGATCATATCGGAAGCAATGAAGAATTTGATGAAATACTTATGAATCCGGCGGAACTGGTCAACTACAGCAAACCGTATTCATCAGTCAGCATTATTCCAGTATACGACGGGGATGTTATAGATTTGGGAGAAAGGAAACTGCTCGCAATCGCATTACCCGGACATACACCCGGAAGTACAGCGCTTCTTGATAAAAACAGCGGAATGCTGTTTAGCGGAGATCCTATACAGGACGGCAGGATATTCATGTTCGGACCTATGAGAGATCTTAGTTCTTATATTCTGAGCCTTAAGAGACTGCTTGAGTTTAAGGAAGACATAAAGGATATATATCCTTGTCATGGAACATATCCACTTGATATTTCCATTGTAGATAAGCTGATAGACGGTGCGCGAAGAGTAGAAAAAGGCGAGGTAAGCTCTAAACAGGTGGAGCTTTTCGGTAATACGATAAATGCATATGATATCGGAGTTGCCACACTGCTGTGTGAATGAAAATAAACTGACTATTTGGGGATATATAATTAGAAGGGAAATCTATGGGTAAGAGGATAGTGTTTCTTGGTTCTTCCGTGACATATGGCTCAGCGGCAAATGGGATGTCATTTGCAGATATAATATGCGAAAAGAACGGATATGAGATGATAAAGGAAGCTGTTTCGGGAACCACTCTTGTTGATGAAGATGACAGTTCATATGTTTCGAGATTGAGAAAGATCGAGGCTGATAATGCGGATCTTTTCATCTGTCAGCTTTCTACAAATGATGCAACATATCATAATCCTCTGGGAACAGTCGGCGAAGAAAAGGATATAGATTCATTTGATGCAAATACAGTTGCGGGAGCAATAGAATATATAATCGCTTATGTGCGAAAAAGATGGAAATGCCCGATCGCGTTTTATACCGGTACAAGATATGAATCAGAACATTATGCAGATATGGTTGAATTGTTAAAAACCATCGCAGAAAAATGGGATATCAAATTGATCAACCTGTGGGATGAACCATCTTTTAATGCGGTAAGCAGTGATGACTATGAAAGATATATGAGAGATCCGATTCATCCTACGATCGAAGGATACAGACAGTGGTGGGCTCCGTTCATTGAGAGATGCATAAAGGATATGCTGATCTGAACATACACTTAGAAATACGATTATAAGGGAGAGTTGTTTTGGCTGAAATATATAAAAAGGGACTGATAATGGAAGGCGGTGCCATGCTCGGCATGTTTACATGCGGAGTCATAGATGTCTTTATGGAAAACGACATTGTATTTGACGGTGCCATAGGCATATCCGCGGGAGCGGTATTTGGATGCAATATTAAATCCAAACAGATCGGCAGGGCAATCAGATACAACAAGAAGTATTGCAATGACAAGAGATACTGCAGCATGCGGTCACTGATCAAAACGGGTGATCTGTATGGAGAAGAGTTCTGTTATCATGAGCTTCCAGAGAAGCTTGATCCGTTTGACAGTGAGACTTTCAAGAATAATCCGATGGAATTCTATGTGGGAGCTACCGATGTTAAGACGGGGGAATGTCTCTATCATAAATGTTATGACGGTAAGGATGATGACATCAAGTGGATGCAGGCTTCAGCATCAATGCCAATGGTATCGAAGCCTGTTGCAATTGACGGGCATCTTTTGCTGGATGGAGGAATCTCGGATTCGGTCCCTTATGAATATATGGAGAATCTGGGATATAACCGCAATGTGATCATACTTACCAAACCGGACGGATACAGAAGGAAACGCGGACTCGAATCTCATATCGCAAGACTTGCGCTCAGAAAATATCCTGTCGCGGCCAATGCCATGTTTAACAGATGTGTAATGTATAATCGTCAGATGGAAGAGATTAAAGACAGAGAAAACAAAAATATCAGCTTTGTAATCCGACCTCCTCAGACACTTGGTATAAGCCGTACGGAAAATAATCCGGATGAACTGGAAAGAGTATACAGAATGGGACGAAACGAAGCAGAAAGAAGATTGCCGGATCTGCGAGCTTTTTTGGAAGGCTGATGATGACGAGAAAAAAGAGATAAAACGGTTTATTGACGGGGGAGATCATGAAATACTACAGAATACATACTTCTGATATCGCTTATATAACAAAGCAGCCGAGAGGAATATTCACTACTGTAGGAAAACTGGCGGATAACGGTATCCTTACGGATGAAGAAGTAAAAGAGTACTGGAAGAACAGAGAATATTTCGAAAAGGTTCTGCCGGTGCCGCCATATTATGAAAACAACAATCCTGACGGAGCCATAACGTGGTTTAAGAATTCCGATAAAGCAGATGATATCTGGAAGCAGATGGTGTTTTATCGCAAAATGTGCCAAAAATACGGAGTAAAGCTATATATATCAGAGTGTGATGAGATACCTGGTGAACTGATATATGAAGATGACTTTCAGATAGCGGTAAAGAACCAGGCTGAAAACAACAAAATTGCAACTAAGGAACTGTTTTATTCATAGTGCATGTAGCAGATCAGGTAGACACTTGGGAATATAATATCAATGCGAAAAATGCTCATTGTGGCGCATCTTTGCGGCTTTTATTGAATTGACAGAAAAAAGATGATATTATAAAGTTGTGTAATTGTGTACGTGCCAATTGGTGATGATATGTTAGAAAAACTTGAAGGAATAGATGTTGAACTGGGAATGTCATATTGTATGGATGACGAAGACTTCTACAGAGAGGTCTTGGAGGAGTATGTGACTGCTGATAAGACAGAGGAGTTAAAACACTTCTTTGAGTTGCAGGACTGGGACAGTTACAGGATCAGGATACATGCTGTAAAGAGCTCGTCCATGACAATAGGTGCATCGGATCTTTCAGCCAAGGCTCTCGAAATCGAGAGTGCCTGCAAGGCTCACGATGCGGAAACCATCATGCGCAGACATGAGGATTGTCTTAATGATTATCAGCGTGTTCTGGGTATCGTAAGGAACGCACTTGCGTAAGTTAGCGTATGAGAGATTTTTTCAGTGAAAAGGCTGACATCATAATTGTAGATGATGAGCCTCTCAACAGGAAAATAGCGTCCAGGATGTTACGCGGCAGGTTTGAGATCAGAGAAGCTGCTTCCGGAGAAGAAGCATTGCAGCTCGTTAGTGAGAAGAAACCTGACCTGATACTTCTTGATGTACATATGCCGGGGATGAACGGGCATGATGTCATCAACAGACTTAAAGCCGTTGATGATACGTTTGATATCCCCGTTGTTTTTGTGACAGCAGATGACGACAGGGAAACAGAGGCTAACGGTCTCATGGAGGGAGCTGATGACTTTATCACCAAACCCTTCAGGCAGGATATACTCATCCAGCGTATATCACGTATCATTGAGCTTCATTTTCTGCAGACCAACCTAAAGGAAGAAGTTGAAAGACAGACTGCCAAGGCTGAAGAGAGAAGCCGAAAGATCGAGCAGATGTCTTTGCAGACCATACATACTCTGGCCAATGCAATAGATGCAAAGGATCCATATACAAAGGGACATTCGTCAAGAGTCAGCCAGTATTCAGTCATGATGGCGGAAGCACTCGGCTGGGAGAAGGAAAAGGTAGAAAATCTAAGATATGCGGCTCTTTTGCATGACATAGGAAAGATAGGCGTACCTGACTCCATACTGAATAACCCGAAGAAACTGACGGATGCAGAGTACAATATAATCAAATCACATGCAACAATGGGCGGCGAGATCCTGAGAAATAAGATGATGGTCGAAGGTGCCGAAGACGTTGCACTGTGTCATCATGAAAAGTTTGACGGAAGCGGATATCCCAAAGGACTTGAGGGCGAAAATATATCTGAACAGGCAAGAATTGTTGCCATAGCAGATGCATTTGATGCCATGAGTTCAAAGCGCATATACAGAAGAGCATACAGCTCTGAACATATAAGAAATGAACTAGTTGAAGGAAAAGGAAAGCAGTTTGATCCGTATCTTGTTGATGTGTTCATTGGATTATGGGATCATGGACTTCTTGATGTGATACTCAAGAATGATCAGATAGAGAGTGATGACTCAATGGAAGCATCATCTGCGCTTTTGCAGGAGGTCATGGAGACCTTTGTGGCTCAAAACGGTGCTGATGATATTGATATAACAACAGGTATCATGAGCAGGACCACAGGAGAGACTGCGATAGCTCAGATCATGCAGGAAGAAAGCGGATGCTTTATCTTCTTTGATGTAGATAATCTTAAAAAGATCAATGATACTAACGGACATAAAGCCGGTGATAAAGTATTAAAGCTCATGGGAGATACTCTCATAGCAAATAATGAAAACAGCTTATGCTGCAGACTCGGCGGTGATGAATTCCTGTTCTTTATAAAGAACGTAACAAAAGATGCCGCAGAGGCCAAGGTCCAGAAGATCATCAATGAATTTGTAGAAAAGAAGAACGAGGATCCGGAGATAGCTGTTGCATCGCTTTCTGCAGGTATGGTAATGTGTGCTCCTTCAGATACTTATGCTGATACATATAACAAAGCAGATAAGGCTCTGTATCATGTAAAGCAGAACGGTAAGGATGGATACAGTTTCTATAACAGCGATTCCGAGTCCGCACGTAATGAGAGCATAGATATAAACAGACTCGTCAATGGTATAAAGAACAGCGGAAGCTATGAAGGCGCCATGGACGTAGAATACAGACAGTTCGCAAGACTGTATGAATATATAGTGAATCTTGAAAAGAGATATTCTCATCCGTTCAAGCTTGTTATGATCACGCTTGATTCAAATACTGATGAAATACCTCGTGTCGAGGATCTTGAGAAAGCCATGTTCTGTATGGAACAGTCAATTAGGCAGATGATAAGAAACGTTGACGTTGTTACAAGATACAGCAGACAGCAGTTCCTTGTAATACTTCTTGAGGCTGACGACGAGGGAGTTGGAATCGTACTTGACAGGATATTCAGAGGATATTATAAGATGAATGGAAGTACAGTATTTGCACCGTCGTATTCGATAGCAGATATGAATGAATAGGGAGTAATTATATGAGAGTGGGCATGGGATACGATGTACACAGGCTTACCGAAGGAAGAAAACTTATCATCGGTGGTGTGGACATTCCCTATGAAAAAGGTCTTTTGGGCCACTCGGATGCAGATGTGCTGTTGCATGCAATATCTGATTCATTGCTTGGAGCGGCCGCTTTGGGAGATATAGGAAAGCATTTCCCGGATAATGATCCGAAGTATAAGGGAGCCGATAGTTTAAAGCTTCTGGAGCAGGTCGGAAAGATGATAGATGATGAACGTTTCATCATTCAGAATATCGATGCAACAATAGTTGCTCAGGCACCTAAGATGCGTCCGTACATTGATCAGATGAGAGCTAATATTGCGGATGCACTTTCTATAGATATAGGACAGGTTAATGTAAAGGCAACTACCGAGGAAGGACTCGGTTTCACCGGTAGCGGTGAGGGAATATCGGCATATTCGATATGTATGCTGGAAAATCCTGCTGATTTTGCAACCATGGATATGTCAGATGCATGTCAAAGCTGCTGTGCTAACAGAAGCTAGAGAGGGAGAAGATTATGAAAATCTACAATACGCTGAATAAGAGAAAAGAGGAGTTCTTTCCGCAGAGTGTGGGACATGTTTCCATGTATGTATGCGGTCCTACAGTATACAATCTGATACATATCGGCAATGCGAGACCCATGATAGTATTTGATGCTTTCAGAAGATTCTTGGAATACAAGGGCCTTGATGTAAACTATGTTTCAAACTTTACGGATGTTGATGACAAGATCATTAAAAAAGCCATGGAAGAGGGCGTAGACCCGAGCGTTATATCCGAGAGATATATAGAGGAGTGCAAGAAGGACATGGAAGCACTCAATATCAAGCCGGCTACTGTTCATCCCAAGGCAACGGAAGAGATACCTGAGATGCTCGCCCTCATAGATGAGCTTGTTCTTAAGGATCACGCTTATGTGGCAAAGGACGGAACTGTATATTTCAGGACGAGATCTTTCAAGGAATACGGTAAATTATCACATAAAAACCTCGACGAGCTTGAAGGAGGAAACCGTGACCTTTTGGTTTCAGGTGAGGATCAGAAGGAAGATCCGCTTGATTTCGTATTATGGAAGCCTAAAAAGGATGGAGAACCTTACTGGGATAGCCTCTACTGCCAGGGAAGACCCGGATGGCATATAGAGTGCTCAGCAATGAGCAAGAAGTATCTTGGCACAACAATAGATATACATGCCGGAGGAGAGGATCTTATCTTCCCTCATCACGAAAATGAGATAGCACAGTCTGAGGCATGCAGCGGTGTTACATTTGCAAGATACTGGATGCACAATGCATTCCTTAATATCGATAATAAGAAGATGAGCAAGTCTGCAGGAAACTTCTTTACCGTAAGGGATATACTTCGCAGATATGAGCCTATGGTATTGAGATTCTTCATGCTCTCTGCTCATTACAGAAGTCCGCTCAATTTCTCTGATGAGCTGATGGATGCAGCAAAGAGTTCTCTTGACAGGATACGTACATGTGTTGACAAGCTCCAGCACGCGATTGATATGTCAGAGGGAAGCATGCTTGCAAGAAATGAATATCCGATCGTAGAAGGCATGACTCAGTTTAAGATGAACTTCGAGGAAGCAATGGGCGATGACAACAATACTGCCGATGCAATTTCTGCGATATTTGATCTTGTTAAGTATATCAATATCAATATGATAGAGATGTCTACAAAAGAAGGCTTCAAGAGAATGAAGGAGATGCTCATAATGCTGTGCGATATCCTTGGCCTCATAGTTGAGAAAAAGCCTGAGGTTCTCGATGAGGATGTAGAAAAGCTTATTGAGGAAAGACAGCAGGCAAGGAAGGATAAGAATTTTGCAAAGGCCGACGAAATCAGAAACAAGCTCCTTGAAATGGGTATAATACTTGAGGATACCAGAGAGGGCGTAACGTGGAAGAAAGCTTAAGTCTTCTTGAAAAAATAAAAAGAGATTTTGAGGTTAAAGAGGTGGATATCAATACGTATTCACCTCTTACGCTTGCTTTTATAGGTGACAGTATATATGACCTTGTGATAAGGACTGTCATTGTAGAGCAGGGTAACAGACAGCCACAGAGCCTGCATAAGAAAAAGTCAGCGATCGTAAAGGCACAGACACAGGCACTGTTTATTGAAGCTCTTGCGGATGAACTTGATGAACAAGAAGCTGATATATATCGAAGAGGACGCAACGCAAAGTCATATACTTCAGCTAAGAATGCATCCATAGGAGATTACAGAAAGGCAACCGGGTTTGAAGCCCTTATGGGATATCTGTATCTTACGGGAAGAGAAGACCGTATGCTATCACTTATAAAGAAAGCTATTGAACTGACAGGAACAGAGTTATATGGAAACAAAGATCAATGAAACACTCATAGAGGGACGTAATCCGGTCATAGAAGCTATCAGGGCGGGAAAACCGATAGATAAGCTCTATATCCTTGACGGATGCAATGACGGCCCGGTAATGAGCATTAAAAGGGAAGCAAAGAAGAAGGATATATTTGTTAAATATGTGGCTAAGGAGAGACTTGATCAGCTGTCTGAAACAGGTAAGCATCAGGGTGTGATCGCATATGCGGCTGCATATGAATACAGTGAGCTTGAGGATATTTTTGAGCTTGCTCAGAAAAAAGGCGAGGCACCTTT
>JAEEUS010000152.1 GCA_016290615.1 Lachnospiraceae bacterium
TGAAGGAAGAGTAGCTTGGTACGAAGAAGACTGTAACTACGGTCTGTAATATGGCTCCGTGGTCAAGCGGTCAAGACATCGCCCTTTCACGGCGGTAACACGAGTTCGATTCTCGTCGGAGTCACTTGTTTGAAAAAGTTTCGTGCTGATTCAGACATTTAAAATTTTTAGTTCAGGAGCTTTAGCTCAGTTGGTTAGAGCAACCGGCTCATAACCGGTCGGTCCCGGGTTCAAGTCCCTGAAGCTCCACTCGGTTCTAATTGAACCTTCCCAGAAAAATATGGGGTCTTAGCTCAGCTGGGAGAGCATCTGCCTTACAAGCAGAGGGTCACAGGTTCGAGCCCTGTAGGCCCCACTCGCGATATGTGCTATGCATATCGCGAATTTTTTACCATCATAAATATGGTATGCCGGCGTGGCGGAACTGGCAGACGCCCGGGACTTAAAATCCCGTGGGTAGTAATACCCGTACCGGTTCGATCCCGGTCGCCGGCAGTAGTGTGATTGGCTGTAAGCTTAGATTTTATCTGAGTTTGCAGCCTCTTTCTTTGTTTTATACATTTGGTACAAATCAGTACAATTTTGGTACAAGTCAGAAGACATCAGCATTTGAATGATTTGAATTGCATACAATGATATACATAAAACATGCATATTTATTTAGCAGATGCTTAGTGCATTCATGAGCTGATCTTCAATATTCTTAGGTTCTTCCACTGTTTCATTGATATAATGCTCCGTCATAGCCCTATTTGAGTGACCCAAAGTTTTCTGCAAATATGCAGTTTCAACTCCGGCAGCTTTCAATGTTGATGCAACAGTGAAGCGTAATTTGTGGCTGGACTTATAAGGAACACCCGCATCATTACAGTATTTTCTAAGACGTTCGTTAAAGGTGTCATTATTGATAGTTCTGCCATGGCACATAAAGAGATATTCCCCATCAGGGTTAATCTCGTGAGCTTTCTTAATGATTTCTACAGCCTCAGGGACAAGATAGATATCTCTTACAGAGTAGTGAGCATTACCTTTGGGAAGTTTTTCATTAATATGCCTGGGAGTCTTCTTTACCTTCAGATGTGTCATATCAACAGAAAACAATGATTCTTCTACAAGCTGATGTTTGATAGTCAGGATATTTCCGTTTACATCTTCATACCTGATTGCCCTAAGTTCACCAACTCTGAAAGTAGAATATAAGGCAAGCTGAATGGCTAGTGAGTAACCATCAGGCTCGATTGTTTTTAGATGATTTAGAAGCTTTTCACGCTCATCTAAGTACAGAGCCTTATTATAGTGATTAGGAACGATTGCTTTTTCATTGGGGTTCGTTTTGATGATGGTTCTTGATGTGGCGCTTGGATAGTTGATTAACAGATTAGATTTTTAGATTCATTAAAAAATAGTATTTCGTTTATTTGTGGTTAATAAATTGTTGATATAATCTCCTTAGTGTTTTAAGGAGATATAAAGGTGGATCAGAATAGGATCAGAGAAAAGAATACATATAAGGAAGAGCCAATCGAGCTTTGTCATTTCTCCAACAGGACTTATCTGGCTCTTAAAAGAAATGGCATCAATGATATATTTACCCTGATCCGTAAGTTTAACAGGGGTGAGATATCAAAGACCAGAGGGATCGGGAGGGTCAGTTTTTCTGAGATAGAAGAGTATATGATGAGGAACTATCCTGAAATCCTTACCATTGACAAAGAATCAATTCATGCAAGTTAAGATCATGCCTTCACAGCCGACAGGTAGTGGAGGCTTTTGTTTGACAAAAGGCCCTATAATGGTGTTTAAATATTTTCCGCTTTGCTATTTCAAGGGTACGGGGAGGATTGTAATGGCAATACCAGATTTTATAGCGCTTCAGGCAGATGTAATGGAAAATCAGAACAGGGGAATATGGAATTGCCATACGGTTTGATTACAGAGGAAATGCGGAGCAAAACCTTGTGGGAAGACGGCGTTAAAGATATACTAAGTATATATTTTTTTCAGTAACACAATAATACCTCGCTTGCGGACATTTTCCTTTTTGCCCGCAAGAAGTCATATTCCTATAGGTAGAGAAAGGAGAATGCGAAAATATGATAGTGTTATATTCTATAGATGAGATGCCCAAGGTTATCAGGAAAACCTACGAATTGAATCCGGATGTATTTTTGGAACTTCGGGATTTCTATGAGAAGAACAAGGACATGCGTCATCACAAGGCCGTAATTTACAGGGATCAAAAGCCCCTCTTTTGTTTGGGCTATGTGAGAAACCGTGCTACGAATGTGGATTCCGATAATCCAAGGGCACAGATGAAGCTTTCCAATTTCTGGAATTACAGCGTGGATGATGAGGGGATCGACTACTCCTATGTGGACAGATATGGACTTATTATATTTGAAAAGCTTGAGGAGTACAGCTATCATACCGCGAGGCTTATAAAAAAACATAATCCCGATACGGTCATAGCTTTTACAGATAAGAATGCCGGATACTTTTTC
>JAEEUS010000153.1 GCA_016290615.1 Lachnospiraceae bacterium
TAGCGATCACCTGGGGGATAGGTCATTTCTTTACCAAGGATTTTTCTACTGGGATTATAACAATGATATCGGGACTTGCTTTCGGAAGCGTATATATTCTTACAAACCGCGATCTTAAGAAGTCATATGTGATCCTGTGGCTCATGTTTGTTTTATAAAGGGTGGATATATGGAAAATGATAAAAAGGCTCTCCTTGTGATAGATATACAGAGCGACTATTTTAAGGAGAAAAGAAAAAAGATATTTACATATGATACAAAGAAACTTGTAGGCAATATAAACAGAGCTATCGCTTCGTACAGTGAAAAGGGATATGACATCATCTATATAAAGCATATCCTTCCAAGGATCATGTGGGGTGTGGGCTTTTCTATCAAAGGAACAAAAGGCGCAGAGCTTTATAAAGACCTAGACATAGTCAGCGATCTGATCTTTGAAAAGAACCGTTCTGATGCCTATACATCAAAGGCATTCAAAGCATATATGGATGAGAAAGAATATGATGAGATTCATATATGCGGCATAGATGAATGCGGCTGCGTGGGAGCAACGGCAAAAGGAGCTGTAAAGACAGGAGCAAAAGTCTCACTTATAGAAAACTGCATCGGCTGCAGATTTGATAAAAAGAAGCAGGAGAACATGCACAGTTTTCTTACATCCCTAGGAGCAAGATATATAACAGAATAAGGATAGATATGAATATACAGATATTTGGAACAAAGAAATGCAATGATACAAAAAAGGCTGAAAGATACTTTAAGGAAAGAGGGATAAAGTATCAGTTCATCGACATGAAGGAAAAAGGCATGTCAAAGGGTGAATTTACAAGCGTTGCCCAGGCAAACGGCGGGATCGAATCACTGATCGATGAAAACTCAAAGGATAAGGATACTCTAGCTCTTATAAAGTACATAGCAAAAGAGGACAGGCTTGAAAAGATACTTGAAAACCAGCATATAATCAAAACACCGATTGTAAGGAATTCAAAGCTATCTACTGTAGGATATAAGCCTGAGGTATGGAAGGAATGGACATGAGTGTTATAGACACAATATTAAACAGACACAGCTACAGAGGAAGATATACTGATGAAAAGGTATCAAGACATGATCTGAGAGTGATTATGGAGGCTGGTCTTGCAGCACCTTCCGGATGCAATAAACAGACTACGAGTCTGATCGGTGTCGATGATAAAAAGATCCTTGAAAAGATCATATCAGTCATTGATCCGCCTGTAGCCGAGACAGCACCTGCGATGATATGCGTTCTTACCCAGAGGATAAACGCATACAGGGATAAATGCTTTGTAATACAGGATTATTCCGCAGCAATAGAAAACATGCTGCTTGCGATAGAAGAGCTCGGATACAAAAGCTGCTGGTATGAAGGCCATATCACGGATGATGACAGGATATGCGACAGGATAGCGGATATATTAAATGTCCCCAAGGACTATGAGCTTGTCTGCATCCTTCCTGTGGGAAGAGCCGAGAGTGAGATAAATGTACCGATAAAGAAGGAATTTAATGAAAGAGCCTGGTTTAACGGCTTTAACACAAATGAGACCGAATACAGAGTTAACTTTGAAAGCATCGGAGGTTTCGGCTTTACATCAAAAAAGGTCGTTTATGCGGTCGGAGAACATGTGGAAGTGATCTTTAATGCGATCATGACTGATACGAGCTATACCTTTCATGTAAACGTAGATTACTTCAAGGTGACAAATACAGGCAGCACGGTACATATCTCGTTTATAATGCCTGATCATGATGTTGATGTGTCATATACGAGCAAAAATGTGATGATGTATGAACCGAATACCTTCTCAAACAGCATGAATCCTGCACCGATTGATCAAAACGACAAGGATTCATGGATATGTCCCGCATGTGGTGCAAAGAACACTGCAAAGTTCTGTTTCGAATGCGGAACACCCAGACCAAAGAAAGACGGAGAATGAAGATGGAAAAAAAGGACATAGATGCGATACGTGAAATGTGTGAAGCGGGAATGAGTCTTAACGCGCTTTTCAAGATATTCAAAAACATTGACACAAAAGACATAGAACAAGTCTATAACGAATATATGAGTAAAGACGATGATGACTATGTAAAGGAAGACATATATATCAGCAACAACTGTTCATAATGGTTTACATAACAATAAATGACCAAACTGGTCAAAATACATAAAACAGGCATTTTTTTAAAGACAGACATATATAATAACAAAGATACGAACAGGGAAAAACAGCGCAGTTATCAGCATTAGTTTGCTGACACTTGTGTCACGTTTAAAGAGGGAGAAAAAAGTGAGCGCTATAGAGATCTCGGATATCAAAAGACTCAAAAAAGATATAATCGAAAACTCAGCCAGGCTTGCAAACATGTATGAGTGCAAAAGCAGACAGACAGATAAGATACGAAAATTAAGCGTAAACGTTCTGTCTAAGCTAGCTGTCAAGTCGCTCGATTCCGTATCCGTTGAAGAGCTTAA
>JAEEUS010000062.1 GCA_016290615.1 Lachnospiraceae bacterium
CGTAACTGACTCGAACTTGTCTGCATACTTGTCAAGTGCTTTGCAGAGCTCGTCGTACTCTGCACCATGCATCAAATGAGTAGGCTGAACGAGCAGGTTCTTAACACCGTTTGCAACAGCTCTGTCAAGAGCCTGATCCACGTTGTCGATCTTTTCACCGTCTCTTGCCTGAACATGGTTGATTATTATCTGAGCCGTAAATGCTCTTCTTACAGACCAGTCGGGATTTGCATCCGCGATAGCCTTTTCGATACTGCTTATATCCTTTGCACGGCTGTCATTGAATGATGTACCAAAGCTTACGACCAATATCTCGTTTTCTCCGATGTTGTCAGAGTTAAGCGGATCATCCTTTGATGCATCGCCTGTATCTCTTCCGAAATAATCAGGATCAGCGTCCTCGCCCTCAACCATCTCTTTCTGAGCATCTGTAAGAGCATCCCATGCCTTCTTTGCTGCTTCACACTGAGCGTCTGTCTGATCTGTACGCTCCTGAACGTAGATAGCATCGATAAGGGCTGCAACTTCAGCTGCCTTTTCCTCATCGCTCATCTCGTTAACAGTGTTTTCAACTTCTTCCTTGACATCCTCGGCAACCTGAGCAACTTCCTCTGCTACTTCTTTAGCAACATCTTCGTTTACTGTCGGGGTTGCATCTGAGCATCCTGCAAGCATTGACAATGAAGTAACTGCTGCAAGGACAAGTACAAGTAATCTCTTCTTCATAATATATATCCTCCTGAAAAAATGTATCAAAAAACTCACCCCGATAAATCGGGATGAGTAATTGAATTCATCAAAATTAAGCCACCTTTAAAGTGACTGATGATGCTGGACCAATTACTCGTGATCCGGAATTATCCGATCATTTATAAACGGCAGGTCTCCTGGCTAATACATCAACATATGACAGTCCGCCTTCCCGGTTTTTACCAGTGACTTGTGTTTTCACAAACGACTGTCATACTCCGTAACTACAGTGACGAGTTCGCACAGTTTAACTGTTTCCCTTTTAACCTGCATTACTGCAGGCACCGTCTACCTTTCAATATGAAACTTTCCAAATTGTAGCACAACTTATATTTATGTTCAAGAAGCAGATGATACGTATTATCAGATAAGGATACCGTTGCAGTGGTCTATCTCATGCTGTATTATCTGAGCACTCCATCCGGTGTACTTCTGCTTCTGAGGCTTGAAATCCCTGTCGAGATATTCGACCTCTATCTCAAAATATCTTTTTGTCTCCTTGGGTTCTCCCGCCAGTGACAGACACCCTTCGGTAGTCATAAACGGCTTGTTCTTTGAAACTATCACAGGGTTTATCATGATCAGTTGTCCCATTCCGACATTGACTGCAATAATGCTTTTCTTTATACCGATCATGTTTGCGGCCATGCCGACACATTCTGCCTCATTGGCTATTAATGTATCCACAAGATCCTTTATTACATCCTTATCCTTTTTGGTAGCCGGATCGGATTTCTGAGCTAGAAAAATAGGATCGTGTACTATCTGTCTGACCATCTGAAGTCATCCCCCTTTATCAGATTCCTGTTATATCGCTTACCAGTCTGGTAATGTCATTGATGTTATTCGTTACTTCCTGGGTTGTCTCAGCCTGGGTTGATGCAGCGCTGTTTGCTTCCATAACGGCATTTGTAACCTTTTCAACCTCTTCGGTGATCTCTTTTAATGACTGCATGATCTCCTTGGCTGAATTGCCGCTTACCTGGGCAAGGGTACCCATTTCGCTTGCAACAACGGCAAAGCCCTTTCCGGCTTCTCCGTTTCTTGCTGCCTCAATAGATGCATTGAGTGCGAGTATATTTGATCTGGAAGCATTGTTCTGGATAGTTGTGACTTTCTTTAATCCCTCTTCGACCTTTTCTGAAACAGTCTTTGCGACTCTGCTTATATCAGCAAGCTGGTCTGCGAGCTTCTTTGCTTCAACAGCAATCGAATCCACGCTGTCAAGTGAGTCGTTTAATCTCTCATCAAGCACATGTATCTTATCTTTTACCTCAAGTTCCTGTTCAAGGGAACGGGCGCAGACAACAAGGCCCACTACTTCACCGCCTTCGCTTACGGGTGTGAGTATTCCTTTTACAGGAACGCCTAAAACTTCCTTTGGCATGATGCTCACTGAAGGCTTGTTCTTTTCCATTGCATCCATCATAGCTGCAAGAGCGGGATTGTTTCGATCCAGCTTGTTGCCCGGCACCGCTGCAGGCATTGAAAATCCCTTTGCCTTCCATGTTCTTAGTGTAGTCTCTCTGTCACAGAGTGATATCTGATAATCCTCGCCTGTTATCTGATTGACCAGCGGCAGGACCATATCCAGTGCTTCCATTAATTTGCTATCCATCTTTATACCTCCGTTAATTGTAACCCATGATGTTTTATTTTATCACAAAACCATTTCCATGCCTATCTTCTGCGGAACAAATCCAAGCGATTCATAGAACTTCACAGCTCCCGGATTGCAGCTCCATACATTCAGTGTCACGTTGTAGAAGCCTTCTTCTTTTGCATAATTCAGTACACGCTCGTAAAGAGCAGTCCCTACATGCTTTCCCCTGGCCTCTTCATCTACACAGATATCGTCTATGTAAAGCGTCTTTATATCAGTCAGTACGTTGTCATCCTTAACCTGCTTGTGAATGCAGAATGCATGACCGATGGCTCTGTCATCTTCATCCACACAGACAAATACGGGTGTGGTACTGTCTTCGATTATCTTTTCAAGCTGATCTTCGTTGTATTTCGTTGCAGGCCCTTTAAAAATATCCGGTCTGCCGTTGTGGTGGACCATATCAACCTGAATGAGCAGCTCCATTATGCGGGGTATATCCTTTATCTGCGCCTTTCTTACACTGTTCATTTCTGTATCCTTTCCATCCAGATCTCTGCAAGTTTGGGCCACAGTCCCACTTCGTATCTTAGATTTTTGTCATGAACGATTTCAGGCGGTGCCATCACATCACCGCCAAACTGTATCTCAAGCTCTTTTTTTCTTTCATCACTGACATCAACGCCTTTGCCTGCCTTTACGGCATCAACAGCCATAAATACCTGTTTCATGGTATAAGGCTCTCCGAATCTTGCATTAAAGAAATCATCGTTTGCCACACTGAGTCCGTGTATGCCTGTCGGAAATACATAGTGAGCATAGTAAATATTCTTTTCTTTTAAAGCTTTTGCGAACATGTAGCTGTTCTCAACAGGCACAAGATCGTCTGTCTGTGTCTGCCATATAAAGCATGGAGGTGTGTTTTCCTTTACATTCTTTTCAAGAGAGAAATACTCAAGATCCTCTTTTGAAGGGTTCTTTCCAAGAAGAGCCTGGATAGAGAATTCATGTGTATATTCTCCTGAGGTTATTACAGGATATGAAAGTATCACTCCGTCTGGTCTGTTTGAAACTTTATCAAGGCTCTCATCGGGATCTTTTATATCATCAAAGTGAACAGCCAAAGAGCCGCATACATGAGCACCTGCAGAAAATCCGCAGATGATTATCTTCTTTCCTGCAATGTTGTATTCGTTTTCATTTTTTCTTATCAGCCTTACTGCTCTTGAGATATCCTCCATGGGCTGACGTTTTAGCGGTACTGACATCGTTATGTCGGTAGTATATGAGAGCACAAAAGCATTCATGCCCTGTTCATAGAAGACTTTAGCAACGATCTCAGCCTCCGATGGAACGCACATGCAGTATCCGCCTCCCGGCACAACTATCATGCAGTCTCTTTTTGTATCATCATCATGAAGATAGGCATGGATATTTGGTATGAATCCATAGCCCGCCCTGTATGTATATTCATCTTCTTTCCAGATATCTTTTTCAAAGCATTTCATCTTTACATCTCCGTTCTGACACTCGGAAGTTTATTCATCGCATATACCGCTATCACTACTCCGACAAAGCATACAGCGGTTCCGGTGATCAGCATCGTCTTTATTCCCATATGATCGAGTATCACTCCGCTTATCAGGTTGGAGAATACACCGCCTATGGTTATGGCACTGGTTACAAACGCCTGACCCTTTACCTGATCAAGCTCGTTCATGGTACTGCTCACATAGTAA
Source organism: Lachnospiraceae bacterium (assembly GCA_016290615.1). Lineage (GTDB taxonomy): Bacteria > Bacillota > Clostridia > Lachnospirales > Lachnospiraceae > Colinaster. The sequence continues at coordinate 4,093 of JAEEUS010000062.1, forward strand.
GCCGCAGCGGGAATGAATACCGCATAGGCAAAAAGCTGGCATGACTGGCTTAAATACATCATAGCCATGTTTGTGGCAAATATGAGTATCAGTATCTTTACAAAAAAGGCCATGCCAGAAAATACGAGCATCTTATCCGATGATATCTTCTTTAGGAAAAATCCTATCACTGCCATGACGGGAAGTTCCAATATGGCCTGTAAGAAGTTTGCGTATCCAAGCTGCGTCTCTCCTCCGCCCAGACTTCTTATTATCTGTATCATGAAGTCATTTATCATGTTGTGGGCAAAGAAAAAACATATCGTTCCGATAAGGAACAGTGAAAATGCAGGATATGTCCTTGCAAAATCCGCGATATTGTTATGAGCAACAGCCTGTGTATCTTTAACCTCTGTTTTGTCTTCGGTCTTCTCTGCGCTTCCTTCAGGTTTTTTGAATGTAAATACAACGATCGCAGAAAGGATCATCGATACTATATTTACTATGAGCAGTATATTGACTCCCTGCTTTTCAACGGCGCTGCCGATAAAGGCAGAGGTTACTGCAAAGCTGGCTGATCCCAGTCCTCTTGCAAGTCCGTAGTAGATGTCACAGCCTGCCTTCTGATATTCAAAGCACAGAGCCGTCATGACAGGCTGATAAGCAAACTGGACCATATATATGAGTGCATATATAACAAATATGACAGCCTTGCTCACTCCAAGCATCAGTATTGCGGAGCCCGCCAAGATGATCAAAACCGATATGATTATAAAGCGTCTGTTTGTTAACGGTCCCGGCTTGTCAATGATCCCCGCAAAGTACGGCTGACATATCGCGGAAACGATATTTGCTATCGCAAGAAGTATTCCCACCTCGGTGTTAGAAAAACCGTGTGCCAAAAGATATACGGCTGCAAGAGCATGAATCGTGCAGAATGCGACAAAATATGTCATGTTTATGAGCGTGTATCTAAAGGTCCAGAAGCCCTTTTTCATAAATGCGCCTTTCTAGTCTTTTTCCTTAACCTTGGGTATGCGGCTGTAAAGCTCGGTGAGCGAGCGTATGCTTCTTTTCAGATCATCTGACAAAAAGTTGGGACGAAGTCTCCATTCCCAGTTGTTCTCTGCAGTTCCCGGAGTATTTATCCTTGCTTCCTTTCCGAAGCACAGATAATCCTGAAGAGGAATGATGCAAAGATCTGCAACGGATCTGTATGCTTCCCTGATGATATCCCATACAAGCTGTCCGTAATCGGAATTCATGGAATTTATATATCTGCGACAGAAATCTCTCTCGCCGTCATTTATCTCCTCTACCCATGCTCTGGTTGGAGTATTGTCATGAGTTCCTGTATATACGACACAGTTTGCTATGTGTCTGTGGTTTACATAATAACTGTCCCAGCTGGTAAAGCCAAACTGCAGCACTTTCATTCCGGGGAATCCGCTCTCCTTAAGCAGAGCCTCATTCTCGGGTGTATTGTTTCCAAGATCCTCCGCAATGATATGCAATTCTCCCAGTTTTTCTTTAAGTGCATTGAAAAGGTCCATTCCGGGGCCCTTGCACAGCTTGCCGTTTTCGGCTGTCTTATCCTCAAACGGAACGGCATAGTATTCACAGAATCCGTGGAAATGATCTATCCTTATCACGTCATAGAAATCATAGTTTCTCTTTATTCTGTCTGCCCACCAGTCATATCCTCTCTTTGCGAGAGCCTTCCAGTCATAGATGGGATTGCCCCACAGCTGTCCTGTCCTTGAGAATGCATCAGGAGCACATCCTGCGACCACCTTGGGCATTAGATTTTTGTCCATTAAAAAGACATCCGGATGAGCCCAGCAGTCCACGCTGTCGAGTGAGACATAAAACGGCATATCACCTATTATCTTAACGTTCTTTTTATTCGCATATTCTCTTAATGCTCTGTACTGCTTGTCAAACTCGTACTGTTTAAAGTAAACGAATTCTATATGTTCCTTAAGTTCAGTCTTTATCTTCTTTAATGCTTCCGGCTTTCTCTTTTTAAGGTCATCCTCCCATTCATACCAGGGTATTCCGCCAAGCTTTCTCTTAATGGATGTGAAAAGAGCATAATCTTCAAGCCAGTCTGCTTCTTTTTTTATAAAAGCCTTGAATTCTTTAGTTTCTTTATCCGACTCGATAAATCTCTTATAGGCGATCTCCAAAAGATCGTCCCTGTTTTCGTATATCGCGCCGTAATCGACTTTTGTCTCGTCATTTCCGAAATTCTTTGAATTACACTCATCCCATGTTAAAAGTCCGTCCTCGATGAGCTTTTCGGGTGATATGAAATATGGATTTCCGGCAAATGCCGAAAATGGCTGATACGGTGAATTGCCGTAGCCTGTAGGTCCTACGGGCAAAATCTGCCAGAAGCCCTGTCCTGCTCCTTCCAGAAAATCAACAAAATCATATGCTTCCTTTGAAAAGCATCCGATCCCGAACTTTGACGGGATCGAAAAGACAGGAAACAGAATTCCGCTTTCTCTCATGTATTAGTTACCTTCTTCCTTTATTGTAAGTGCCTATCTGCACTCTCTTACTATGTTGTCACAGCCTCCCAGCTGCAAAAGACGTCTGCCTAGCATCGCAGCCTGTTTTGCATATGTGCTGTCGGCTATGATATGATCGGCCTTTTCCCTGATGTGAGCTGCATCAAACTCATCATAGGATATCTCCATGCCGGCGCCTGTATTTACAATGCTCGATGCATTGTACTTTCTCTCGAATACCTTGCCGGGACATATAAGAAGGGGAACACCGTTAATTAGGCCGTCAGTCATGCTGTTCTGTCCGCCGTGGTTTATATAAAGAACGCTTTCGGGCAAAAGCTCTGCAAAATTAAAATAGGGCGCCGAATGAATGTTGCCTTCATTTACTTCCTTAAGACCGTGGCCTGCGATAAACACCTCGTATCTGCTTCCCGCAAAGGCCTGTGTCACCTCTTTTTGCATCTTCTTTACAGAGATTGTGCCGTTACCCATATATGCGAGTATCTTGTCTCTCTTGTTTGAGACACGAATATCAGCCTTTTTGAGCGTGCCGCAGTATACGACCTTTGAATCCTCTATGGGTTCAAGCTCGTAGCAGCTTGGAACAAACTTCTTATCCGCCCAGTCAAATACATCAAGGCATGATTCGACGTGATCAAGGCCGTGTTCCCTTAAGAGCCTGTTAAGTCCCGCCGCATACTTTGGCGTGCAGCCGTATTCTGCCTGAGTGGGGACGCTTGCTGAAATGAAGCATCTCTTCCCTTCAAGCCTTGCTGCCGTTATCGCTGAAATATTAAATTCGGAATAAACGATATCGGGTCTGAATTCCTTTATCGCTCTCCTGATCTCATCCACGCTCTTGTTAAGATATTTGTAACAGGTATTTCCGGTCAGATATAAAACATCCTCAAAACTGTTTACCTTTTTTACGGATGTCACTCCCAGCTTCTGGGCTATCGGAAATGTATGCTTTCCTATCGCCTCAGGCATTCCAAGAGGGACGGGAATAGAAAGAGGATACTCTACGGTACCCTCTATAACACTGTAATTGACGTCCTTTGCACAGCACACGGCTACTTCGTGACCGGCTTTTATAAGCGCTGCGGCAAGCTGTCTTACTCTCGTAAAGCTTCCTGCCGTTTCGGCCATGGCTGCCATAGGAACCAATAAAACCCTTTTCATATTTCCCCCGATATATTTACAGATTATCTGTTAGCGTACATTTTTTCATAATAGTTCTGATATTCGCCTGAAACTATAGGCTCCCACCAGTCCTTGTTATCAAGATACCACTTGATGGTCTTCTTGATTCCGTCCGCAAACTTTGTTTCGGGCAGCCATCCCAGCTCGTTATGTATCTTTGTGGGATCGATGGCATAACGCATGTCATGGCCTTTTCTGTCAGTAACATAAGTGATCAGGCTCTCGGGCTTGCCCAGCTCCTTGCAAATGAGCTTAACTATATCGATATTCTTCATCTCATTGTGACCGCCGATGTTATAAACCTCGCCGACTCTTCCGTTATGGATGACAAGATCTATAGCCTTGCAGTGATCCTCAACATACAGCCAGTCTCTGACATTGATGCCTTCACCGTATACCGGAAGAGGCTTGTCATTAAGCGCATTGATTATCATGAGCGGAATGAGCTTTTCCGGGAAGTGGTAAGGTCCGTAGTTGTTAGAGCAGCGGCTTATCGTAACGGGAAGTCCGTATGTTCTGTGATAAGCGAGTACTAAAAGGTCTGCTCCTGCCTTTGATGAGCTGTAAGGCGAGCTCGTATGTATGGGAGTCTCCTCGGTAAAGAACAGATCGGGTCTGTCAAGCGGAAGATCTCCGTAAACCTCATCAGTAGATACCTGATGATATCTCTTTATTCCGTACTTTCTGCATGCATCCATGAGTATCTGCGTACCCATGATGTTTGTTTCAAGAAATACTCCGGGATTATCGATCGAACGGTCAACATGGCTCTCTGCCGCAAAGTTTACGACCATGTCGGGATGCTCTTCTTCAAACAGCTTTTCAACAGCTGCCCTGTCAGTGATGCTCTCCTTTACGAACCTGAAGTTCTTGTTGTCCATAACAGGCTCGAGAGTTGAAAGATTTCCCGCATATGTGAGACAGTCCAGACATACGATCCTGTACTCGGGATATTTGTTTAACATATGAAACACAAAGTTGCTTCCAATAAAACCGGCGCCGCCGGTAACTATTATCGTCATAATTATTACTCCTTAAAAATTGATTCTCTGTATTATAACATATTCGGTAAGCTTATGGTACTACCAGTCGCTGCCCCAGTCTGTCGAGCCGCTGTCCCAGTCAGAACCGCTGTCCCAGTCATAGCTGCTGTCGCTGCCGTAGTCACTATCCGAGCTCCAGTCGTTCAGTGATTTTAAGTTCTCTTCATAATAATCGCTGTCTTCAAAGTCGTATGAACTGTTCCATTCGGCGCCCTTCATGTCAAATTCATAGTCGGGTGCGTTGTTTACCAGCTCAACAGGAAGATAATCAGTATTGACTTCATAGTAATCGTCTATGTACGGGCTGTACTCGTAATATGTATCATCATATCTGCAGTATACGGTATCGTCGTATTTGTAATAATGCGGAGTCGTAGAACTTACACCGTCTGCGACCAGTATAAAGAATAGTATCAGGCTGTAGATTAAAAATATCTTCTGGTACTTCTTGTTCTTAAACCACGGAGTGCAGGCAGGTATCCAGACTAATATCAGAAGCACTCCCAGTGTTGCAGCCAAGAATATCCCGAATCTTATCGATCCCATCAGGGATATGCCGCCAAAGGCCATGAAAGCTCCGAATACTCCGAGGAAGTTTTTAAAACCCAGGCCTTTGCTTTTCTTACCGTTACTTTTCTGTGTGCCCAAATTTGATGCGTTTCGAGCCTTCTGATTAAGGATCTCGCTCTTTAGCTTAAGATACAGCTCGTTTACCGCATATGCCTCATCTGTTCCTCTGTATCTTACAGCACGCGACCCGTCAGCCTTGTTCTTGTATACGATGAATTCCCCGTTTTCCTCGTATATGCCGAAAGCTTTCGGCTTCTTGTAATCGATGCCAATAAAAAAGCGCGTGGTCTCGTAGGGAGGCAGATTTCTGTCCTCGTACCACTGCTTTAATTCCTCGATGTTTTTCGGAGTATGATCGGCAACTCTTTTGTGATTCTTGTTCACGGCGCCGCAGTTGGGACAGGTCTTGTCCGTATCGTTCATAAACGCGCCGCAGTACTCGCATTTTATCTCCATAAGTCTCTCCCCTTTTTCTTTTGCTTGCTACATTAATATTTTATATTATATAATCCCTTTAGTAAACTTGTTTTACCATATGAAAGGGGAAGTAAAATGAAAGAATTAACACCAAAACAGACCTATTCGCGCTTTGGCGCATCCTACCTGATCGGATACGTGGCGTATGTGGCACTTGTATTCATAGTAAGTCTCATACTCCATGCGATCTTTCCTTCCATGTTTGCCTCAGGACAGGCACGCATGATCATCAGCTTTTCGATACTCTACATCCTTGGATATCCCTTCATGTATATGATGATAAAGGATATACCGGTAACCGAGATACCTAAAAAAAGACTCGGTGTCGGAGGATTTATTGCCAGCGTATGCATTGCATATGCCCTGATGTATCTTACAAACATAACAGCGCTGGTATTAAACGCATCGATCGGAAAGATAACCGGAAGAGGCGGTACAAATCCCATAGTCAACGTTATGGACAGCATGTCTCCCGTTTTGCAGGTGCTCGTGGTAGTGATCCTTGCTCCGGTATTTGAAGAACTGACATTCAGAAAGTTTCTTCTCGACAGAATATCAAAATACGGCGAAGTTACCGCAATGCTTATCTCAGGTTTCATGTTCGGACTGTTTCACGGCAATCTCGTTCAGTTCATGTATGCGAGCATGCTCGGATTCTTCTTTGCATTCATCTATATGCGTACGGGCCGTGTAATATATACGATGATCCTTCATGCCATAGTAAACGGAACGAGTACATTTTTAACGCTGATCATGTTCGGAGATCTTGATCTTACGGAAATGATGTCATATCTGAATAACGGTGATATGAATGGCTATATGAAGTTTGTAAATGAAAATATGGGAGCATTTGCAAGAGCAGGTCTTATAGGATTTGCGATAATCCTGATCGTTATAATCGGCGTGATACTCATGATAGTTCTCAGGAAGAAATTCAAATTTGAACAGCATGAAGGCGAAGTTGAAAAAGGAAACAGATTTGCAACAGCTGTGGCAAACACCGGAATGATAGTTTACATAATATTCTGGATTCTGGAAATAGTCCTTACACAGTTAGGCATAGGGCTCTCAGCACTTCTTGATAGATTGCTTGCATAAATGATAAAGCGCAGGTCAAACGACCTGCGCCTTTTTATGCTTCTTTTAAGAATTCTCTTAACTTACCGTACTTTTCTCCCATGATACCGAAATCCATCTCCTTGAAACTCCAGAGTGAATAACCGATATCATATTTCTCAAACAGCTTGAGAATGTCTGAATACCATCTTATTGCATCCTCTTCGTCCGCTCTGTCGATGACTCCGAATTCTCCGCAGTAAAGAGGGATGTTCTTTTCCTTCTTTACATCAAGAGCGCTCTTTATCATCTCTTCATGGAATTCAACGCCCATCTCGCTTGCCGGACAGTTTACACAGGGCATTCCCTGAAGTCCGATCTTTTCTGATTCAGCCCTGTACCATGCCATATCTTCGGGATAATGAACCTTGAGTTCCTGTGAAATAGTAGGTACCCATGGAGCCTTCTGATGCGTAAAAAGAAGAGGCTCGTAGTAGTGGAACGTAAAGATCGTATTGTCATCTGCAGGATCCTCTAAAAGCTTCAATGTTCCTGCACTGTTCCATTCAACACCGCCGTAGATAATGGTGGTATCGGGCGCATTCTTTCTGATCACTGCAACAGTTCTCTTTATCAGTTCATTCCATGGCTTGCAGTACTCGGGATTTACGACTTCGTTTAAAAGCTCGTATGCAACAAAGTCATTGCAATCGGCATATCTTTTTGAGAGCCTGTCCCACAATGCTACAAATCTGTCCTGAGCCTCGGGGCTGTCAAATAAAGTGTTAAGTCCTGCGATGTTTACATCATCAAAGGAGTATCCCCATGTCTTGTGTATGTCCAGAACCACTTTGAGCGAGCGCTTTTTGCACCAGTTGAGCGTATCGTCTATGAAATGGTAATTCTCTGTGATCTCGCTTCCGTCCTCATGCTCTATAACCTCGTAATCAACGGGAAGACGTATATGATCAAACTTAAGATCAACGATCGTATCAAGATCGCTCTCTGTTATAAATGTCTCATAATGTTCAGTAGTGTATTCACTGCACTGAGAAAGAAAACCGCCTAGATTAACTCCTTTTTTTAATGTGAGCATATGATCTCCTTCCTACTGAATCTCTTCAACTCTTACATTAGTTATGTCAACCGTTGCAATGGATCCTCTGTGACCGAGGTTGAACTCAAGTCTTCCTCTGGGATCGGTCTTGTCGGTCATTTCAAATTCGTATGTATATGTCTCCCACTTGTCGCTTATCTCAAGCTCTGTATCGGGGAAGTATCTTATCCAGTTCACAAACGGAGCCGATACGCACACAACGATGTTTCTCGGTTCGCTTGCCTTGGCATCGAAAGTGATCCTGTACTTAGAATCCTTTTTCATCGGAATGTTCCAGCTGACCAGCTGAACGGAATAATCAACGTCGCCTTCCGCCTCAGATGTTATCTCGATCATGCCGTCCTTTATCACAGCTTCACCCTTGCCGTTCTGTGCGAGCAAGAACTTCCAGTCCTGATCATCGTCAAGAGCTTCGCTCTCGTCTGAAAAATCACCGTTTCTTACGTAGTTGCCGTCTTCAAGAGGATCGCGCATGGGTATTACAGGCTTCTTTACGTCTGTCTTGTAATGATCCTTCTGATAAACTCTTACGTAGTCTATAAGGTATTCAGCATTGTCAAAATCCGTTGTCTCGT